>CAYYGM010000019.1:40589-42327 GCA_964471555.1 uncultured Phycisphaeraceae bacterium | reverse complement strand
ACAAAGCCGCGCCCGTTTGTGCGCGCCGGTGACGATTGGCGAAAACACGCAGTGCTGCATGACCAAGGCTGTCACAGAGGTCACAGGAGGCGCAGGGCAAGGCAATCACTCGCATCCAGCCGATCCGCTCCGCGTCTCTGCGCCTCCGCGCGCTCCGTGATGGTTTTTGTGATTTGATGATGGCCGCTGCCCAATTTTGGGGGTCATACGGTTTACGAAAGGAACTTGGGCGTGACAGCATTAGCTGGCATGCATGCCGGCCGGCATGCCGACTGAAGTCGGCACGCCCTGAAGCATGAGTTTTTCGTGGGATTAATATCAGATCCCGTTGACTGCGCCCCGGCAAGGCCGATAGAGGTTTACATCGGGTGTGCCACACCCGCTATTTCCGGGGAACCACGCATGACCGCGAGCGTCTAAAATGGTGGACGCCATGAGTGAAGAACAAAAAACGTCGGAATCCGCTCCCGCTGCCAAAACTGCGATGCCTCGCCGCAAAAGGCGCTGGCTGCGGGCGATCGTGGTGTTGCTGGTGCTGATCGTATTGCTGGCGTTGCTGGCGCCCACGATCGTCAGCAGCGGGCCCGGCACCGGCGCCGTGGTGGCCATTGCCAATCGCTATCTGCCCGGGTCGATCGCCATCGACGATCTGAGCGTCGGCTGGTTCTCCAGCACGCGGGTGGCGGGTTTCACGCTGGATGACCCCGACCACAAAACGGTTGTTCGCGCCGCGGAGTTGAAGCTGGCGGATAAATCGCTGCTGTCGCTGCTGACTTCGAGCGACCAATTGGGAACCATCAGCGGACACGACATCGCCATCGACCTGGTGCGCTACGCTGACGGCTCAACGAATCTGCAACGCGCCCTGTCGGCTGGATCAGGTGAATCGGCATCAACTTCGTCAGACCAATCATCATCGACCACTTCCTCGCAGCTCAGCGCCGACGTGCAGCTCCAAAACGTCAGCCTCACGCTACAGGCCCCCGACATCGAGCCGGTGCAGGTGGATGTGCCCAAGCTGCACGCAGCGATCGCGGGCCTGGACCGCATCGATCTGGACATCGCTGCCACCATCAAACAGGGTGATCTGAGCGGCAGCATCCTCGCGGCCGGCGGCATCAGCGATGCAACCGGCAAGCAGCCGAAGGTCGAGTTGCGCACCGAACTGGATGCTCTACCCGTGGCGGCTGTCGATCAATTGCTCAATTACGACGGCAAAATCACCGCCCTGCTGGGCGAAAAGCTGGACGGCTCTCTCGACGTGACCGGCACGCAGCGCGACGCGCAGCTCCAGTTGACCGCCAAGAGCAGCACGCTTGCCATCAACCTGCCCCTGCACCTGACCGAAACGCAGCTCACCGTCGGCAACGGGGCGCAGATTTCCTTAGCGCTGCAGCCCAGTGCGTATCAGGCGTGGGTCGGCACGGGTGAACTGGCCAAGCCGGTGATTTTGCAGGTGGGCATCGAGCGCCTGGTGTTGCCGATGCAGGACGGCAAGCCGGACGCGACGAAGCTGGAAGCGGCGGTCAAGCTGAGCAGCGATGCGATGGCGTTGAGCGTGCCGCAGTTGGGTGATCTGCGCATCGATCGCCTGGCCGGCGACATCGCGGTCGATCGCACTTCGGACACGGCGCAGCTTTCCCTGCAGGGCCCGTTCACGCTGGATGGTCAGCCGGGCAACCTGCAACTGGCCGGTCGCGTGGACCAGTTCAGCGATGCGGCCGGGCGGCGCTTTGAT
>CAYYGM010000019.1:0-40489 GCA_964471555.1 uncultured Phycisphaeraceae bacterium | reverse complement strand
TCGCGCAGCAGAACGGCAAAGCGGTGGCCCTGGTCGGCCAGACCGTCACCGTGGCGGCGGCGGGACAATATCCGGGCGACATCGACATCAAGTTGACCGGCAGCAACCTTGCGCTGCAAGCTCCGCTGTCGCTGACCAGTGAGGCTTACGCCCTCAGCGCGCCTGCGCATCTGCAATGCACGCTTTCCCCCGGAAGTTATGCGTTGTTAGCTGGTGAGCAGGCGGGCACGTTGCAGCAGCCGTTTACGCTGACCGCGGACATGAAGGAGCTGTACGTTCCGTTGCATGAAGGCAAGCCGGACCTTGCGAACCTGCGGGCCGCCGCGGACATCAGCGCGACGCCGATCGTGGCGGACGTGCCGCAGGTGGGGCAGATGCGTCTCGATGCCCTGGCCGGCAGTCTGCGTGCGGACCGCGCCAGCGACAGCGCCAAGCTCACGCTGCAAAGTCCGTTGAGCGTGGGCGAACAGACTGGGAAGCTGGATGTGTCCGCCGAGTTGGGTCATCTGTCAGCAGCGCCGTATCAGTTGAACGTCACGCTGGCGGATCTGCCCATGCCGCTGATCGATCAGTTGGCGGGCCAGAACGGCAAGGCGCTGATGCTGGTGGGCAACACCGCCACGCTGACCGCGGCCGGCCAATATCCCGGCGATTTGAAAGTCGCCATCGCCAGCCCGCGCCTGAGCGCCGACGCCCCGCTGCGACTGGATGACAAGGCTTACGCACTCAGCGCCCCGGCCCACGTGAAGCTGGAGCTGCGCCCCGGCGCCTATCGTCTGCTGGCTGGTGAAAACGGCGGCACGCTGCGCGAAAACGCCATCCTGGAAGCGGACATCAACGAACTTTTCGTGCCGCTGAGCGATGGCAAGGTGGATCTGACGAAACTGCGGGCGGCTGCTGATCTGCGGGCGACGCCGATCACGGTGCTGGTGCCGCAACTGGGATCGCTGCGTCTCGAATCGCTGCGCGGCAGTGTGCGCGCGGATCGTGACAGCGACAGCGCCAAGATCACGCTGGCCAGTCCGCTTTCGATCAAGGACCAGCCCAGCGGAGCGTTGGATATCGCAGCCCGGGTGGCGCATCTCTCGGCTGAGCCGTATGGCATCGATGTCAAGATCGCCAACCTGCCCGTGCCGCTGGTCGATCAGTGGCTCAAGCAGGCGGGCAAGACCACCGCCCTGGTGGGCAACACCGCCACGCTAACCATGGCCGGCGCTTATCCGGGCGACATCAAGATCAGCTTCCGCAGCAGTGATATTGCATTGGACGCCCCGCTGCGCCTCAGCGACAACGCCTACGCGCTCACCGGCCCGGCGGCCGTCAAATTGCAACTGGATCCCGCGGATTACCTGCTGCTGATGGGCGACAAGGCGGGCACGCTGACCAAGCCCATGACCGTCACCGCCACGATCACGCAGGCCACGCTGCCGCTGATCGACGGCAAGCCCGACACCACCAAGCTGAAGGCGGCCGCGACCTTGCAGAGCACCGCCATCGCGTTGGACATGCCCAACGTCGGCCCGATGACCATCGACAGTCTCAACGGCTCACTGGTCACCGATCGCTCGACCGACACCGCGCGGCTGCTGCTCAAAGGCCCGATCAATGTCGGTGATCAGCGCGGCGACCTGGACATCGACGCCACGCTCACCAGCACGGCTGACGGCCCGCCCTACAACCTCGACGCCAAACTCACCAACGTGCCCATGCCGCTGATCGATCACCTCGGTGGACTCAACGGCCAGGCCACCGCACTGGTCGGCCCCACCGCCACCGCGGCCGCCACCGGCCAGTTCCCCGGGGCGGTGCTGTTCACCCTGCGCAGCCGCGATCTTCAGGCTGATGCTCCGCTGCAGATCGATGAGAACAACCAGGTCACGCTCAAGGAAGACTTCACCGCCCAGTTGATGCTCAACGAGGAAGCTGCCCGCACCGTGCTGGGCAAAGTGCACCCGGCGGTTGCTGACGTGATCGCCAGCAACAAGCCCGTGAAGCTGCTGATTCGCCAGGAAGGTTTCCAGGTGCCGCTGAAAGATTTCTCTTTCGACAAAGTGCGGGCCAAGGGCGTGCTGGATCTGGGTGAGTTGAAGATGACCCGCCGCGGCTGGATGACCAAGCTGATGGACACCATCGCCACGCACTTCGGCCGGCCGCAGCACGAGGGCACGGATTATGTCGCCCAGTTCACGCCCGCCAACTTCGTGGTGGCCAACGGCCGGGTGCGCACGGATGAGATGTGGATGACCTCGGGCAACCTGGCCATCGGCTTCCAGGGCAAGGCGGATGTGCCCGGCGATCAGTACGACTTCCAGATGGGCATTCTCGGTGCGACGCTGATCTCGCACGTGTCAGCCATCGGCAAGGTCTATCAGCCCGGGCAGGTGCTGACCATTCCGCTCAAGGGCACGCTGAATCATCCCGTGCCCGACATCAAGCCCGTGCTGATCGCCCTGGCCAAACAGATCGGCATGGATCAGCTTCAGGATCAGGGCGGCGACGTCGGCAAAATCATCGGTGGCATCGGTCAAATCCTCAACGAACGCGACAAAGAAAAAAATGCCGCCGCCTGGACGCTTCCCGCCGCCGCCGAGCAGATCGTCACGACTTTCACCAAACAAACGCAGCAGACGCAGCAGACGCAACAGGCACAGCCGACCGAGCAGACTGATACCAACAAGCCCAAGCTGACGCCCGAAGAAATCCGCCAGCGCCGCCAGGAGCGACGAGAAAAACAACAGCCCCAATAGGGAAATTCGAATGACGACAACCGCTGGAGCGGAAATTCGAATGACGAAATTCGAATGACGAATTAAATTCCAATGACGAATGTCCGATTGGCGAAACTGTTACACTTCGTCATTCGTCATTCGTCATTCGAACATTGTTTCGTCATTCGAATTTCGTCATTCATCATTACCCCCCATGTCCCACTGCACGCGCATCCTCGTCCCCCAGTTCGGCCCCCCGCAAGTGATGCACGTGGTCCACGAGCCGATGCCGCAGCCGGGGCCGGGCCAGGTGCGTGTGCGCCTGACCAGCATCGGCATGAACCACGCCGACCTGATGGGCCGCGCCGGCCACTACAAGCTTTCCACCGGCGAACCGCCTTACACGCCCGGCCTCGAAGGCGGCGGCGTCATCGATGCAATCGGGCCCGATGTCACCGATTGGCAAACCGGCCAGCGCGTGCTGCTGGGGCCCCACGTGCCGCGCGGCGTGCAAGGTGCGCACGGCGGCACCTATCGTTCGCACATGATCGTCAGCACCGATCTGTTGATCGCAGCACCCGATGCGATTGACGATGACCAGCTCGGCGCCATCTGGCTGACTTATCTGACCGCCTGGGGCGCACTGGTCTGGAAGATCGGGTTACAGCCGGGCCAGTTCGTCGCCATCCCCGCAGCCTCCAGCGGCGTCGGCCTGGCGGCGGCGCAGGTCGTGCGCCACTTCGACGCCATCCCCGTCGGCCTGACCAGCAGCGAAGACAAAGCGGCCGCCATCGCCGAACAGTTCGATCACCTGGTGATCACCCACGATCGTGACGACGCGGGGCAGCGCATCATGCGGCCGTGGCGACAACAGATCAAACAGATCACCGACGGCCACGGCATTGATGTGTTCTTCGATCCCGTGGCGGCCGGGCCGTACCTCACCGAGGAAATCCGCTGCCTGGCTCCGGGCGGCGTGCTGTGCTTCTATGGCCTGCTCGGCAAACCGGATGTCGTGGACCTGCATCCGCTGATCGCGCGGCGCGGCCGCATCGAGACGTTCCTGATGTCGGCCATGGTCGAACAGGGCGAATCCGTCTGGCGGCCGGCGTGTGCAGCGATCCTGGAACTGTTTCAGACCGGCGTGTTCCAGCAACGTGTGGCACGCACGTTCGCATTGCGGGATGTTGTGGCTGCCCACGAATTCATGGCCCGGGATCGCCACATCGGCAAGCTGGTGCTCGTGCCCTGAGGCGGCATGTTTGATTTTCTCGCTCAAGAAAAATGCAAGCGGTCAGTGCCGCGGCGCTCTATGCTGGTTTGCCTCTGAACCTGGAGTGCCCCAATGCAATTGCTCGAACATCCCGTCATCAGCGACCAGGAAAAACTCGCCCTGTGGCAAGCCCACGCCGAGGGCCGCGGCCGGCGCGTGCCGGTGACGATCGGCACCACCGTGCGCGTGGTGATGCCGCTGCCGCAGTGGAACCCGGACGGCTACACGTTCGAGGATTGCCACAACGATCCGCTGATTCATCTGAAGATGGAGCTTCAGATGGCGCTGTACCGTCGGCGGGTGATCGGCAAGCACAGCGATCTGCCGCACGAATTGCCCGACGTGTGGGAGGTGCCGCTGTTTTTTCACAACATCTACGAGGCGGCAGCCTTCGGGGCCACGGTGTGCTTCCCATCGGGCCAGGTGCCGACCACCGAGCCGCCGCCTTTCGCCGACGACGATCTGCGTCACGAGGTGTTCGAGGTCGATATTGAGCACCCGTTGGATTCGCCCTACTGGAAACATCAACTGCGCATGTGGCGGGAGATGGTGAAGCTGGCCGCGGACATGACCTTCGAGGGTCGGCCGGTCCGGGTGATGCCGATCGGCAACATGGGCACCGACGGCCCGGTCACCGCCGGCTGCAACCTGCGCGGCACCAATTTCCTCATGGACCTGCTGACCGAGCCGGAGTACGCCCAGAAACTGATGAGCTTCGTGGTGGATGCGTTGTCTTATCGCCGCCGCGCCCTGATGGAAGAGTTCGACGGCAACATCCTGCGCGCCCCGCACCACGGCATCGCCGACGACTCCTGCGCCATGCTCGGACTTGAACAGTGGCGCACGCTGGTCAAGCCTCATCACGAACGCCTCTACCGCATGCTGGAGACCGACGGCTTCGGCTCCACCAATCCCCGGGCCCGCCGCGGCATGCACATGTGCGGCAACGCCTCGCATCTGTTCCCCGCACTGCACGAAGAACTGAACGTCACCCTCTTCGACACCGGCTTCCCCATCGATCACGGGGCCATGCGGCGCAAGCTCGGCCCCGAGGTGGAAATCCAGGGCGGCCCGCAGGTGCAGGTGCTGCTCAACGGCACAACCGAACAGGTCTTCGAGCGCACACGCGAAATCCTCCAGAGCGGCGTCATGGATGGCGGCTACTTCACCCTGCGCGAGGGCAACAACCTGCCGCCGCTGGTGCCCGAGGAGAACCTGGCCGCCATGTATGCCGCGTGCCTGGAATACGGGAATTACGATCAGCCTTGAAGCCGCCTGCCGAAATCGGTGTGTCGTATGTCATTTCAGGCGCATCGGCGGAAAAGACGCCGATTTCACGGCGGCTGGTGGTAGATTGAACTCACGGTACACGTTGCTGACCTGAACCTTACAACAAAAGAGTGAACGCATGCCCCTGCTCGAACATCCGATCATCAGCGATCAGGAAAAGGCTGCCTTGTGGCGGGCCTACCGCGAAGGCAGGCACACGCGCGTGCCCATGTTCATCAAGACCAACGTGCGCGTGGTGATGGTTCTGCCGGATTGGAATCCCGACGGATACAGCTTCGAGGATTGCTACCACGATCCCAGGGCCCATCTGAAGATGGAACTTCAGCACCTGCTGTTCAACCGGCAGGTGATCAGCAGACATTCGGATTGGCCGCACGAATTGCCGGACGTTTGGGAAGTTCCGCTGTACCTGCACAACGTGTACGAGGCGGCCGCGTTTGGGGGCCAGGTGTGCTTCCCCCCGGACCAGGTGCCGACCACCGAGCCGCCGCCTTTCGCCGACGACGATCGGCGAAACGAGGTGTTCGACGTCGATATCGAGCACCCGCTGGAAACGCCTTACTGGAAACATCAACTGCGCATGTGGCGCGACATGAAGAAGCTGGCTGACGGCATGACATTCGAGGGTCGGCCGGTCAAGCTGCTGCCGGTCAGCTATCTGGGCACGGACGGGCCGGTCACCATCGGCTGCAACCTGCGCGGTCCGACTTTCCTCATGGACCTGCTCACGGAGCCGGAGTATGCACAGAAGCTGATGGCCTTCGTGGTCGATTCGGTCGCTCATCGCCGCCGCGCCTTGCTGAAAGCGTTCGACGGCGCCATCGTCCGCCCGCCGCATCATCACATCGCCGACGACGCCTGCGCCATGCTGGGTGTTGAGCAATGGCGCACGCTGGTCAAGCCGCACCACGACCGTCTGTATCGCATCCAGGAAACCGACGGCTGCGGCGCAGCGCCCGACAGCGAGCGTGCCCTGCACATGTGCGGCAACGCCACGCACCTGTTCCCCGCCATGCACGAGGAGATCAACATCACCGTCTTCGACACCGGCTTCCCCGTGGACCACGGCGACCTGCGGCGAAAGCTGGGTGAGGACGTCATGATCCAGGGCGGGCCCCCGGTGCCGCTGCTGCTCAAGGGTTCGCCTGAGCAGGTGTTCGAGCGCTCGCGGCAGATCCTGCAAAGCGGCGTGATGGCGGGCAAACGTTTCGTGTTGCGCGAAGCCCACAATCTGCCGCCGCTGGTGCCCGAGGAAAACCTGGCTGCCATGTATGCCGCGGCTCTGGAGTTCGGCAACTACGATGACTGAGCTTCGCCTTCGCTAATCATCCCCAGCACCGGCAGCGCCAGCAGACTCAACAGCGCCATCACACTGAACGCCGCCGCGTAACCATAGCCGGCCGCCAGTTGTCCCACGAGAAAGATGGCCCACACTTCACAGGCGTTGGTCGCACCCATGTAAGCGCTGAACTGCGTGCCGCCGATGCGGTCGTCGGTCAGGTCCATCCACAGGGCATACGACGAGGCAGTCAGCAGCCCGATGCCCAGGTCCATCGCCACCAGGGCCACGTACGCTCCGCGCGGCAGGTCCAGTGCGGTGCAACCCGCCACCGCGCCGACAGCCAGTGCCACGTACACGATCGAGCCGCCTACCGATATTCGCCGTGACAGGCGATCGAATAACAATCCACCGGCCAGCGACCCGCTGAGCATGGCCACGACGCGAGCGGTGAAGTAGGCGCCGCTCTGGGTTTCACTGAAGCCCATGTCCGTCAGCAGCACGCCCGCCATACCAGCCGTCGATTCGAAGGCCGCCCCCGCCAGCAAGGCAAGAGCCATCCCCAACCATGTGTTGCGCCGACTCAGCACCTGTTTGATCACAGGCCAGAATTTGCCCATCGGTTGATCCCGGCTTGCCCGGCCCGGTCCGGCGATCAGCACCAGCAACGTCGTGCACCACACGGCTGCCACCAGCAGTCCGATCACCAGCGCCTGCGGCAGTGTGCCCCGCAACAACAGCAGACCCGCGCCGAACAGCCAGCGCCCGCTGAGCATGCCCGCCTGCATGAAACCGCTGAGGCCGGCCCGCTCATCACGCTGGGTCAGATGAATGGCCCAGGCGTCGATGGCCACGTCCTGCGTGGTGGCGGCCAGGGCGTGAGCCAGCAACAGCCACCACACGACGCCGAAGTCCCGGGCCGGATCCAGCCAGACCAACGGCAGCAGCGTCAGACCCATCAGCAATTGGGCGCTGACGATCCAGGCCCGATGCCCCCATTGCCGGCCGCGCAGGCGATCGACCATCGGCGCCCACAGGAACTTGATCGTCCACGGCAGCGCCAGCATGGCCAGCGTCGAGCCGATCACCTGCACCGGCATGTCGTGACGGCGCAGCAGCACCGGCAGCGCCCACCACAGAAAACCAATGGGCGCGCCTTCCGAAAAATACAGGGCCGCGAACAACGCCCGCCGCCCATAGCGCGTTGACGCCAGCACGGACATGTCGATCCATCATAGTCGGAGTGCCTATGATGAGGGCGAAAGGAGCCAACCCATGGCCAGAATGGTGCGACACGATCAGCTTGGACCTTACGAGATCAAGCCCCAGGAAAAAAGCGCCTGGATCTGCGGCTGCGGCCTGAGCCAGAAACTGCCCCTCTGCGACGGCTCGCACAAGCTCTGCCGCTCGCATGAAGCTGAACCGGGCAAGCTGTACATCTATGACAGGGACCGCAAGGCGATTGCCCGGGTGGAAGATGATGTCTGATCGCTGATGGCTGATTGCTGATGTAAAAAGGCAGGGATGAGTTGCGGTTCTCACATCAGAGATCAGCAATCACACATCAGACATCAACTGGGCAAATGATCCAGCGGGAACGGCGGATTGGCCAGCGGACGCAGCACCAGTTGCAGCAGGGCCAGCTCGCGGTCGTCGCCGGCAATGCGGTTGACCTTGATGGCGCCGCAGCCGGTGCAGCGATGGATGATGGCCCATTCGCCCCCGCCGGAGGTTGCAGCATCGCGCACCTCGATGCCGATCGGGCGCATCGGGGCGCGGCAGGCGCATTGGCGATCGCCGGGCTGGACGTCCACGTGGCGCGACCACAGGCAATAGGGACAGTGATTGCGATGCCGGGTGCCGAACGAGCGGCCGTCCACCGGCTGGCGACAGTGAATGCAGGTGAAACCGGATGACATGGGGAGCAACTCGCGCGCGTGTGCGGGGAAAACAACGGACACAAGCGGAGGATCAGCCCGGCACATCAAGACGTGTGCGCAGTCACCGCGCCGTGGGGCGGCGGTCGGCCGGGCTGTTGCTCAGGCAGTTGCCATCAGATGGTGATGATATCACAAGCGAGCCGCCGCGTGTCGCGGCGGTGTTCCGCGTTGACACAACGCGGCTCGCTCACACATCAGTACCGGTCGATGCTGGCGCAGACTTCGCCGCCGCTGCGTCCGCTGCCGACGGTGATCAGCGGGGCTTCGTCCATGTCGTCATCGGCCGGCTGCGAAGTGGGCACGTTCAGGCGCGGCGGGCCGATGGGCTCGCAGGCAACCTGTCCGCCGGCAGCGCGGGACAGGACGCCGCGCACGCCGCTGAGCAGGTGCTGGTCCACCGCCACGCGCAGGCCGTTGAGCCGCAGCGTCACCACCTTGCCCGCCTGGTGCAGTTCGCAGATCACCTCCGCTCGCCGCGGAGCCTGGCGCTGGCCGGCCTGACGCAGCACTTCCTTCAGGTCCGTCAACCGACTTTGGAACACAGTGCCCGCGCCGGCAGGTGACGGATCGTGCATGGTGATCTTGACCGCCCGGGTGTACATCGCTTCGGCCTCGGCCATGGACGTCACCGCATCGATGATGATGTTGGGCTCCTCGCGGCGGCGATCGACTTTGCCTTCCAGGTAAACGATGGCGTCCTGCTGCAACAGCGCGGAGCAGACAGCGAAGGTGCGCGGGAAGGCGACAGCCTCGATGGAGCCGGTCTTGTCTTCCAGCGTGAGCATGGCCATGGCGTCGCCCTTCTTGGTGCGCGTGGGGCGCAGGCGACTGATCATCCCGGCCACGATCACCGGCGTGTCGGCGGGCAGGCGGCGAATGTCAGCGACCGCCACGTTGCTGAAGCGGGCCAACTGATCGGCATGCTCGTCCAGCGGGTGAGCGGAGATGTAAAAACCCAGCACGTCCTTTTCGTGCTTGAGCTGCTGCTGGCGCGACCAGGGCTCGACGCGCGGCAACATGGCCTCGGGGGCGGGGGTGGAGGAGACGGCCGATGAATCGGCCTCCGCCGCCGCGCTGAAGAAGTTCATCTGGCCGCTGGCGCGATCGCGGGCTGCGCGCTGGCCGAGTTGAATCGCAGCGTCCAGCGCCTCCAGCATGGCCGCGCGCTGCTCGACGCCGTGCAGGCTGTCGAAGGCGCCGCATTTGATCAGGGCTTCAATCGTGGCCCGATTCACCGTGCCCGGCGGCACGCGCTCGCAGAAGTCGTACAGGCCCTTGAACGGCCCGGACTTCTCGCGCTCCTGCATGATGGCGCTGATGGCCTTCTCACCCACGCCCTTGACGGCACTGAGCCCGAAACGGATGTGCCCATGCGAAGGATCGCGCGGCTCGTCCTTGTCATAGACCACGGTGAAAGCAATCTCCGACAGGTTGATGTCCGGCGGGCGCACTTCGATGCCGTGTTCACCGTTAGGCAGGCGGCAGCGGCGGCATTCGTCGATGTACTCGACCACCTTGTCGGTGCTGACCGATTCGTAGGTGAGCACCGCGGCCATGTACTGCACGGGGAAATAGGTCTTGAGGTATGCGGTCTGGTAAGCGACGATGGCGTAGCCGGTGGAGTGCGACTTGTTGAAGCCGTAGCCTGCAAACTTGAGGATCAGCTCGAACATCTCCTCCGCCTGCCGCTTGTTGACGCCGCGCTGGCTGGCGCCGGCCACGAAGTCCTCGCGGGCGGCATTGATGGTCTTCTCTTTTTTCTTGCTGATGGCCTTGATGATGCTGTACGCAGCGCGCAGGGGAATACCGCCAAGCTGGTTGAGCACCTGCATCACCTGTTCCTGGTAGACCATGATGCCGTAGGTCTCAGCGGTGATGCGATCGACTACCTCGTGCACGCGTGGCACCTGTTCGCGGCCGTGTTTGCGGTTGGCGTAGTTGGGGATCAACTCCATCGGCCCGGGCCGGAACAGCGCGTTGGCGGCGATCAGGTCTTCGAAGCGGTCGGGCTTCATGGCCAGCAGCGTGTTGCGCATGCCGCCGGATTCAAACTGGAACACGCCGGCTGTCTCGCCGCGGGCAAACAGGTCCAGCACCCTGGGATCGTCGTAGGTCAGGCGATCCAGGTCGAGCGGATCGTGATCGGGTATCGGGTGTCGGGTGTCGGGTGTCGTAGAACCGTTGTCGGAAGTCTTCCCGATACCCGATACCCGAATCCCGATACCCGATTCTACCGCGGCGCGGATCTGTTCTTCGCTGAGCGTCTTGCGGATCAGTTGCCGCGCTCGCTCGATGATTGACAGCGTGCGCAGGCCCAGGAAGTCCATCTTGAGCAGGCCGACTTTTTCCACCGTGGGGCCGTCCCACTGCGTGACCAGTTGGGTGGTGCCGGCCGGCTGGTAGAGCGGGATCAGGTTGTCCAGCGGTTGCGTGGCGATGACGACGCCGGCCGCGTGGACGCCGGCATGACGAGTCATGCCTTCGAGTTGGCGGGCGGTGTCGATCAGTTGGCGGGTCTGCTGCGATTCCTTGTAGAGCTTGGCGAGCTTGGGCTCCTGGGCCAGGGCCTTGTCGATGGTCATGCCCAGGCCGTCGCCGACGAGCTTGCACAGTTGATCGACTTCGCTCAGCGGCACATCGAGCACGCGGCCGACGTCGCGGATGGCCGCCCGTGCTTTGAGCGTGCCGAAGGTGATGATCTGGGCGACGTGGCCGTACTTGTCGCGCACGTACTGGAGGATCTCGCCGCGGCCGTCCTGGCACATGTCGATGTCGATGTCGGGATACTCGGAGCGATCGGGATCGGTGAATCGCTCGAAGAGCAGGCCGTACTTGACGGGGCATGCGTTGGACAGACCGAGGCAGTAGCCGACCATGGTGCCGACGCCGGAGCCGCGGGCGTTGGCGGGGATGCCGCGGCGGCGGGCTTCGTTGACGAAGTCCCACACGATCAGGAAGTAGGCGCTGATGGACTTATCGCCCAGCACTTTCAACTCGCGCTCGAGCCGGGCCCGGATGTCGTCGGTGACGCCGCCCCCGGAAGTCCCGGAAGCGCCGTAGCGCCAGATCAGTCCCGCCTCGCACAGATCGCGCAGGGCGGCATCGCAAGCCTTGTTCAACTGGGCGATGTCCACCTTCTGCTTGTGCGTGTCAACCGGCAGCAACTCGTAGTGGGCGCAGAAAGCCTTGAACCACTCGGTGGAACCTTCGGGCAGTTGCTTCAGATTGTCGTCGGCCTCGTGTTTGACCACGCGCACCACCGGGGCGTGGCTGACGCCGAACTTCAGATCCACGTGGCAGCGCTCGGCCACGGCCACCGCGTTGTCGATCGCTTCGGGCAGTTGCAACTCATCACAGAAACGGCGGCGCATCACTTCCGGGGGCTTGACGTACAGATCGCGCGGATAGTGCAGCCGGCTCTGCTCGCTCTTGATCTTGCCCATCGAGATGCAGCAGAGCGTGTCGTGGGCGTCATAGTCCTCGGCCGTCAGAAAGTGGGCGTCGTTGTCAGCGATCAGCGGCAGGTTCAACTCGCGGGCCAGGCGCACGATGTGCGGGTTGATCTGCTCCTGCAACTGCTCCTCGTGGGATTGCAGTTCCAGGAAGAAGCGCGGCTCGCCTTTCTCGCTGGGCTTGAAGACCTCGGCATGCCAGAGCGCCTCGCGTTTGGCGGCTTCGTAGTGGCGCTGGTCGCGGGACTGCTCGAACTTGACCATGTAGTAGCCGATGGACGAACCGAGGTGCCCGTTGATGGCGATCAGGCCGTCGGACCACTGGGTGAGCGTGGTCTTGTCCATGCGCGGCTTGTAGTAGAAGCCGTGGATGTAGGAATCGCTGGAGAGCTTGAGCAGGTTGCGCCAGCCGGTGTTGTTCTCCGCCAGCAGCACGAGGTGGAAGCCGCCGTCCTGCACGCCGGTGTACTCGCGGCTGGTGCGATCGGAGGGTTTGCCGTCCAGATCGGGCGCGATGTAAGCCTCGATGCCCAGGATCGGCTTGACGTGGGCGGCTTTGGCCTTGGTGTAAAACTCCACGGCGCCGAACAGATTGCCGTGGTCGGTCATCGCCACCGCGTCCATGCCCAGTTCTTTGACCCGGGCTATCAGACGGTCGATGCGATTGCCCCCGTCGAGGAGGGAGTATTGCGTGTGTAAATGCAGGTGTACAAAAGAGTTGGACGCACTGTCGGCCATCCCTGGCTCTACCTCCGCTGACGATGAATTTCACTGCTGACAACCTACCAGAAACGCGTCTCAAGGCAACGCCGGGCGTGCGAAAAAATGTCACACGAAACGCGACATGCCGGCAAACGGGTATAACAATTGGCCAATCAGGTAGTTCCATTGAAAGGTTGATCATGATCAGACTCAGTGGCTTGCTCGGAATCGCTTTGATCGTGTCGGCGGCACTGCTCGGCTGCGAGCGAACGTCCACCACACCCCCGCCCGCGCCCCCGGATGCGAGCCAGGCACCGGCGGCGGAACCTGCTGCTGAGACTTCAAACGCGCAGGCGGTTCCGGCCGACATCGCCGAGTTGAGCAAACTGGAAGACGTGATGAAACAGATCGGCCGCTCCTTCAAGTTCCTGCGCACCCACATCACGGATGCCGCCAGCGACGCACAGTCATTGGAGCACGCCCAGCGTATCAAGCTGCTGTTCGAGCGAGCCGGCCAGTTGACGCCGGAATTGGTCAGCCGCGCCCCGGAAGCGGAGCAGGCTGCGAAGATGGCGACTTTCCATGAGAAGCTTTCCGCCCTGCCGCCGCTGGTCGATGAGTTGATCGCCGCGCTTAAGGCCGGCGATCGGGAAACCGCTCAGCAAGTGATCGGTGAAATGCACGAGGGTGAAGAGGCGGGCCACGAAGCCATGGGCGTTGAGCACTGACCGGTGAAGCCGACGACTTTCAAGCTGCTGCGCACGATTCACCGCTGGTCGGGTCTGCTGTTCGCACCGCTGATCCTGCTGTTTGCCGTCAGCGGACTGTTGCAGACGCTGCAGGTGGAAAAGTGGTCGCTGCCCGACTGGGTGCTGTCGGTGATCTATGTCCTGCAGGACGCTCACCAGGACCAGCAATTGCGCGGGTGGACCCATCTGCGGCACTGGGCGGCGTGGATCATCGCTGCCATGGCCGCGGCCCTGGCGATCTCCACGCTGATCGGGATCGTGATGGCGTACAAGATGTATCCCAAGCGCTGGTGGCTGATCACACTACTGCTGGTGATCGGGTTCGTGGTGCCGCTACTGGCGCTGCTGGTGTAGCGGCGCGGATCTGCCGCGTTCGGCGCGATGAATCGCGTCGCTTTGCAGGCATTGAATTGAGTTTTTTCGAAAAAAGAAGCCCACAGCGAATCGCGGTGGGCTTCTCTCGCGCTGCTCACTCGCTCGCGGGAGATCATGACGGCATGGCCACCAGCGGGAAGTCGATGTCCGTCTGGGCGACGTGGTTGATGTAGTTGGTCAGCAGGTTGTGGGCCACCACCACCACCAGTTCGACAATTTTGGTGTTGTCCAGCCCCGCCGCCCGGGCGGCAGCCAGTTGCTCGTCACTGACGTGACCTTCGCCGGCCACCAGGGCCAGGGCCAGATCGATGGCGGCCTGGGTCTGCGGATCGGCGCTGCGGCCGTGCAGGTTGTCGGTCAACTCCTGCTGGCTGACGCCCAGCTTCAAGGCCAGGGCATTGTGAGCCGCGGCACAGTAGTCGCACTGGTTGACCCCGGCGATGGCCAGCGTCACCGCTTCACGCATCTTGGCGCTCAGTGACATCTTGCTCATGGCCTTGCCGCCGGCCAGCACATACTCCAGTGCGGCCGGGGAATGAGCCAGGGTGGCGTAAATGTTGATCACGCGGCCGCGCGCCTTGCGGATCGGCTCCAACTGGGCCCGGGTCTTCTCGGACATTTGATCGTCCTGGATCGTTTGAATGCGAGCCATGGGTACTCCTTTCGTGAATCCACGAGTTTTGACCCCACGAACAGGTATTGGTTACAGCCCCGACTCAAAAAAGTGATTGTGTGGACTGAGTGGAAGCTGGTTCCCGCTTCGCCTTGCCACCCCCGGCGACCGCCCGGATGCGCCGGAGCGCCTTGGCGGCATATTCCTCACTCAATTCGCACCCTAACCAGTCGCGTCCCAGCCTGGCTGCCACCGCCAGAGTCGTGCCGCTGCCGGCAAAGGGATCGAAAACCAGGTCACCCGGATTGGAACTGACCTTGATGATCCGTTCGAGCAGGGCTTCGGGCAGTTGGCAGGGATGCCAGTCGGTGCGCTCCTTGAACGTGCCGCATAGGCGAGACTGGTACCAGGTATCGCAGTCGCCCTGGAAGTAATCCTCTTGGGCAGCCTCCTGCGGGCGCACGTGCCAATCCTTCATGGCGGGAAAGCGAGCGACCCAGGTGTCGTCGGGCAGCTTGCCCTTGGGGTTCTGCCGCTTGTCCTTGTAGGTGGTCATGCGAGCCGAGGGCACGGCCGCGGCGTCGTAGTGGAAGGTGAAAGGCAGATCACTGCCGTTGAGCTTGGGCTGGCCATCCTTACCCACCGCAGCCGAGCCGACACAGTAGAACAGGTGGGCATGCGAGCGGTTGAACTTGGCCTTGCAGCGCTGGCCGAAGGTGTAGTGCCAGATGATCCAGTTGCGGAACAGCAGTTTGCCTTCAGCCTGCAACTTTTTCAGGTGCACGCGCGTCTCGGCCGCGTACTCGTCGCCGATCAACACGTAGAGCGAGCCGCTGGGTTTGAGCAACCGCGTGCAGGCGTCGATCCAGTCGAAGGTCCACTGTACGTAGTCCTCGTCGCTGCGTTTGTCGACGTACTGGTCGTATTCGTAGCCGATGTTGTAGGGCGGATCGGCGAAAATCAGATCGACGCCGCCGGCGGGCCAGGCGGTCATCTGCTGGATGCAATCGCCCTGCACCAGCGTGTTTCGCGGCAGATCCACAGTGCTTTTGGGCTTGGCACGAGGCATTTGAAGATTGTAACGGATCGCGGTTTGCCCCGGTGGGCCTTTGGTCGATATACTCCACAGGCCTTCCAGTCCCGCCTTGGGCCTGCCGTTGTAAGAAGGCTGGAATCCATACTATTTCAGGCCAGGAGCCGATCAAATGCCTCATATCATTGCCGAGCCGTGCATTGGAACCAAGGACACCGCCTGCGTCGCCGTCTGCCCGGTGGATTGCATTCACCCGACCAAGGACGAAGCGGAATACGAAAGCTCCGAGATGCTGTACATCGATCCCGAGACCTGCATCGACTGCGGCCTGTGCGTCGATGAGTGCCCGGTCAAGGCCATCTTCCCCGAAGAAGACCTGCCCTCGGAATGGGCCAGCTTTATCGAGAAGAACGCAGCGTATTACAAGAAGTAGGCAGTAGGGAGTAGGCAGCAGGCAGTAGGGGCTTCGGCCCCGGGCCTGCTTGCTATGAAACTGACCAACGAAGCCGATCGCAACACGCGGTCGGCTTTTTTCTTTTGCGCAACCAGGACCTGCGCGGTACGCTACAGCGCAACACCCTGCTGCCTACTCCCTACTGCCTGCCATGAACATCCTCATCACCGAAACACTCGACCCCATCGCCGCGGACTGGCTCGCTCAGCGGGCCCAGGTCGTCTGGTGCAAACATGATGATCCCGGCTTCGCCGCTGCGCTGGCTGAAGCGGAAGGCCTGATCGTGCGCACCTACACGCAGGTCAATGACGCCCTGCTCGATAAGGCGCCCAGGCTGAAAGTCGTCGGCCGGGCCGGCGTGGGACTGGACAACATCGATGTGCCCGCCTGCCGCAAACGCGGCATCGAAGTGGTTTATACGCCCGACGCCAACACGCAGGCGGTCGTCGAGTACGTGCTCGGCCTGATGCTCGACCACTACCGCCCCCGGAAGGATTTGCCCCCGAGCGCTTCTGCGGCGCTATTCCACGAGATGCGCAAGACCGAGGTCGGCACGCAACTGGATCAACTCACGCTCGGCATCCTCGGCTTCGGCCGCATCGGTAAGAAGCTCGGCCGCGTCGCCCACGCCCTGGGCATGAACGTGCACGCCTGTGATCTGCTGCCTGAAGCCCAGTTGCGCAAAGCGGTCAACTACCCCTTCGAGTTCGTCGATCACGACAAACTCTATGCCGCCAGCGATATCGTCACCATCCACATCGACGGCCGGCCCGCCAACAAGCATCTGGTCAATCCGACCATGCTGGCCAAGCTGAAGCCCAACGTTCTGCTGATCAACGCCGCCCGCGGCATGATCGTCGATGCAGCCGCCCTGGCCGACTGGGCGAAAAGAAATCCGCAGGCTCATGCCATTCTCGACGTCCACGACCCCGAACCCCCGCCCCCGGAAGGTGAAACCTATCCGCTGTGGGATCTGCCCAATGTTCGGTTGCTGCCGCACCTGGCCTCGCGCACGGACACCGCCATGCTGAACATGAGCTGGGTCGTGCGCGATGTGCTGGCTGTGCTGGAAGGCGGAACCCCGCAGTTTCCTGCGGAGAAATTCGAATGACGAAATTCGAATGACGAATGAATGACGAATGCTCGAATGTTCAAATGACGAAACTTTTTGAGCTTTCGTCATTCGTCATTTGAACATTGATTCGTCATTCGAATTTCGTCATTCGAATTTACCGCTTCCGCACCACCATCATGCCGTCAGCCGCGCTCAGCAACACGCATTCCACGCGCGGGTCGGCCGCCAGCTTGTCGTTCATCGCTCGAATGGCGCGGACGTTCTCGTGCTGCTCGGCTTCGTCAACCACCCGCCCGTGTGAGAGCATGTTGTCGAAGATCATCAGGCTGCTGGTCCGCAGTCGCGGCAGGAGGAACTCGTAATAGGCGTCGTAGCCGGTCTTGTCGGCATCGATGAAGGCGAAATCCACCCGGGCGGGACAGTGTTTGGCCAGCATCTCGATAGCCGGCCCCAGGTGCAGCTCAACGCGATCTGCCACGCCCGCCTCTTTCCAGTAGCGCCGAGCCACGTCCGTGAAATGGGCGCTGATGTCGAAGCAGTGCAGTTTTCCCCCTGAAGGTAACGCCCGTGCCACGCAGGTGGAGCTGTAGCCGGTGAAGGTGCCGATCTCCACGCAGGTTTTCGCACCCGTGGCCGCCACCAGGATCGCCAGCAGATCGCCCTGATCGGCACTGATCTGCATGTGCCCGTGTTCCAGTTGGGCCGTCTCCTCGCGCAGCTTTTGCAGCAACGGATCGGCCGCACTCGACCGGTGGGCATCCACGTAACCAGCCAGGGCATCGGTCAACGCCACGAACTTCAGTTTCTTACTCATGGCGACGATTGTACCGGCTATGACAACGAACACGTCCCGTCAGCCTACAGGAACTGATCTGCCGCAGGATGGTCTGTAAACACACCCCATCGCCGGGAGCTACGCCTCGCCGGACGTCTTACCGCAACGCTGTCATCCGAAGCGCGCTTGCGTTATGATGCGTGTGCTGAGTGGATGAGGGCGGTCGAGAACTTCACCATCGCCGCGGGCGCACATAAGGTTCGGCAGCATGCTTCAACTGGCTTATCTCGATCCCGCCACCGGGGCCATGATCATCCAGGCGGTCGTGGGCGGCATTCTGGCGGCCCTGTTGACCATCAAGCTCTGGTTCACCAAAGTCAAGCTGTTCATCCTTGGCCTGTTCGGCCACAAGCACGTCAGCGATGACGAATCCACCGAGTAACGTGCCGGACTTTCACAGCAATCCCCGTAGCACCGACGAACCAGTCGCCGAAACCTTCCGGGGGCGCGGGTCATTCCGCGATCCGTCGGGATTTCTGTTCCAGCGCGACGGCATCCTCTATCGCCAGGTCAACACCTGTTATGCCGAGCACTTCGATGCCCTGATCGAAAGCGGGCTGTACCAGAAGCTGGTGGACAAAGGCTGGCTGGTGCCGCACGAAGTGGTGCCCATCGAGCCGGCCGGGCCGAATGTTTATCGCATCATCAAGCCCCGCCGCATCGGGTTTATCAGCTATCCCTATGAGTGGTCCTTCAGCCAGTACCGTGACGCCGCCCTGCTCACGCTGCGCATCGCGCAATTGGCGCTGGAGCACGGCATGGTGCTCAAGGATGCCTCGGCCTACAACGTGCAGTTCGAGGATGGCAGGCCGATCTTTATTGATACGCTCAGCTTCGAGCGCTATGTCGAGGGCGAACCCTGGATCGCGTATGGGCAGTTCGTGCAGCATTTCCTGGGGCCGCTGGCCCTGATGAGCAAGCGCGACGTGCGATTGAGTTCACTGATGCGCACGAACATCGGTGGGCTGCCGGTGGACATGGCCGCCCAACTGCTACCGCGGCGCACGCTGCTCAACTTCGGGTTGCTGATGCACGTGCACCTGCTGGCCCGCTCACAACGCCGCCACGCGGATGATGCGGGAGCGCAAGCCAAGGAGGTCAAAGCACGCAAAGTCTCCAAGCGGGCACTGCTGGCCATCGTGCAGAGTCTCCGGAACACCGTGAAGTGCCTGCGCTGGAAGCCGGCCGCGAGCGAATGGGGCGAGTACTACGACGCCACCAACTATTCCGACGCTGCCATGAAACACAAGCATGAACTGGTGGCGAGCTTCATGGATCAACTCGCCCCCGGAAGCGCCCCCGCCCCCGGAATGGTCTGGGACCTGGGCGCCAACACCGGCTCGTTCAGCCGCATCGCTTCCCAGCGCGGGTGTAACACCATTGCCTTTGATCTCGATCCCGCGGCCGTAGATAAAAATTACCTGCACGTCAAGAAGCAGAAGGAGCAACGTCTGCTGCCGCTGGTGATGGATTTGACCAATCCCTCGCCCGGCATCGGTTGGCGCAACTGCGAGCGCGACAGCCTGCTTGCGCGCGGACCGGCTGACCTGGTGCTGGCGCTGGCGCTGGTGCATCACCTGGCGATCGGCAACAACGTGCCGCTGCCTGACCTGGCCGCCTTTTTCGCCGATTGCGGGCCGCACCTGATCGTGGAGTTCGTGCCCAAGTCCGACTCGCAGGTCAAACGTCTGCTGGCCACGCGGCGTGATATCTTCCCCGACTACACGCCCGCCGGCTTCGAGGCGGCGTTCGCACCGCATTTCGACGTGCTGCAGCGCCAGCACATCGCCGAATCACAGCGCGTGCTGTATCTGATGCGCAAACGAAACGAGCCCTGAGCATGAAAAGAATCCCTGTGCATCCGGTGCTGCTGGCGTTGTTCCCGGTGGCGTACCTGTTTTCGATCAACGTCAACTACTCCAACCTGTGGGAGCTGCCGCGGGTGGTGATTGCCACGGCGCTGCTGGCAATGCTGGCCTGGGGTGCGGCCGCCCTGCTGCTGCGCAACCGGCACAAGTCCGCCCTGCTCGCCACGTTGCTGATGGTTGCCTTTTTCACCTACGGGCCACTGCTCGATGCTCTGCGCCCATTGCACCTTGGCCGCCATGTTCTGGTCGCCCCGTTGGAGTTGATCGCCCTGTTGAACCTGTTCGTGCTCATCCTGCGCAGCAAGCGCGACTTCGCCAAAGCCACCTACCCGCTGAATATCCTGGGCCTTTGCCTGCTGGCAGTCTCGCTCTCCAGCGCCGCGATTCACTACGACTGGAGCGCTACGCCGGAAGGTGCAAAACTCGAAACTCGACACTCGAAACTCGAAACTGAGAACCTTCCCAACATCTACTACATCATCCCCGACGCCTTCGGGCGCAGCGATATTCTGCAGCACCGTTACCAGTGCGACGACAGCGCCTTTCTCGACGCCCTGCATCAGCGCGGCTTCTACGTCGCGGAGCAGGCGACCAGCAACTACTGGATGACGTTGTTCTCGCTGTCCAGTTCGATGACCATGGACTATCACCACGACCTGGCCCAGCGCTGGAAGCCGGACGATGCAGCCAGCCAGATCGCCACCAAGCGCTACCTGCGGGCGGCGGTGGCGGAGGGGCCGGTGATCAGCAAGTTGCGCGAGGCGGGATACACCATCGTCAGCTTCTCCAGCGGCTACTCGGTCAGCGAAACGGTCGATGCCGACGTGTACATCGGCCCCCCGGCCCAGATCAACGAGTTCGAGCAGGGCGTGATCGACATGACCCCGCTGCGCTGGGCGCTGCTGCGTTTCCAGGGGTTTTCACCCTATCAACTGCACCGTGAGCGCATCGAGTATCTGCTCGATCACATCGATGAGGCAGCCCGCATTCCCGGCCCCAAGTTTGTGCTGTTTCACCTGGCTATTCCGCATCCGCCGTTCGTCTTCGGCCCCGATGGTGAGGATGTCAGCCCGCGCAACAAGCCCTTCAGTCACCGCCACAACGCCGGGCCGCTGCCCTACGGCGAAGTGAATCAGGACTTCATCAACAAGTACCGCGACCAGGTCACCTACACCTGCAAGCGCCTGTTGCAGGCTGTTGACACCATTCTGGAAATCGAGCCGCACACGCCGGTGATTCTGCTGCAGGGCGATCACGGCCCCATGGCCAACCGCGGCAAATACGCCGAAACCTACTTCCCCGGCGAACGCTTCCCCATCTTCAGCGCTTACCTGCTGCCCCCGCCACCGGAAGATAAAAACCCCACCGGCTCCGCGACTTCTCAATCGCAAATCGCAAATCTAAAATCTAAAATTGCTCCCTACCCCTCCATCACGCCCGTCAACAGTTTCCGCCTGATCTTCAATCGCTACTTCGGCGACGACTATCCCCTGCTGCCCGATCACAACATCGCCAACACCAGCGGCCTGGGCATCATGGATGTGACGCAACAGGTGCAGGAGGAAGCCGCGGAGATCGTGGCCGACCTTCCCATGACCCCGCTGGAAAACCCCGGCCCGCCGCCGATGTACTACGACGAAGACGACCTGGAGGTGAGGTGAAGCCATCACCGCCATGCGAAGCATACGGACGGCGCTGCCTGTACAATTATTGACATGCCCTCCAGTCGCACGTTCAAGCTGGGCGAGCACACCGTCAAGCGCGGCCAGACGCGCGATCTGCGGCTTGAGGTCAGCGAGTCCTACGTCGAAAACCCGATCGAGATTCCCGTCCGCGTCATCCGTGCCAAAAAGAGCGGCCCCACCGTGGCGGTCACGGCTGCGGTGCACGGCGATGAGATCAACGGCACGGGGATCATCCATGACATCATGTACAGCCGCGATTTCGATCTGATGGCCGGCACGCTCATCCTGGTGCCGGTGGTCAACGCCTTCGGCTTCGAGCAGCAGAACCGCTACATGCCTGACCGCCGCGATCTGAACCGCTCGTTCCCCGGCAACGCCAAGGGCAGTCTCAGCGCCCGCGTGGCACACCTGATCTTCAAGCACATCGTCAAGCCCTGCGATTACGTGATCGACCTGCACTCAGCCGCGGCCGGGCGGGTCAACGTGCCCAACATCCGGGCGGATCTGGCCATTCCACAGGTGCGGCGGATCGCGCAGGCTTTCGGGTGCGAGTTGATCGTCAACGGCGCGGGGCCGGAGGGCTCGCTGCGGCGACAAGCGTGTCAGGCGGGTGTGCCCACGATCATTCTCGAAGCCGGTGAGCCGTCGAAGATCGAGCCGAACGTGATGGCCATCGGCATGCGTGGCATTCGCAACGTGCTGATCGAGCTGGGCATGATGGAAGGCGAGCCGCAGATGCCGGCGTACCAGGCGCGGGTGGATCGCACCGCGTGGCTGCGGGCGCAGGTGGGCGGGCTGCTGCGATTCCACGTGCAGCCGGGTGAAATCCTGGAAAAGGGTCAGCCCATCGCCACCAACAGCAGCGTGTTCGGCCGCCAGCGCAACACGTTGATCAGCCCGATGGACGGGGTGGTGCTGAGCATGACGACGCTGCCGGTGGTCAAGCCGGGCGAGCCGGTCTGTCACCTGGCCATCCCACGCAAGAGCATCGCGGTGATTCGCAACGCCCTGTCCGGCCTCGCACCGGTCAGGAAGCGGACCCCGGCCGCCAAGTCGTCGTCGCCGGTCGGTCCGCCGGCCGTGACTGAAACACGGCAGCAGCCTGCGGTGGACGTCACCGAGCCGGAGCACGAACCCGAGCCGCCTCCCCAAGTTGCCGGTAGCCGCTGATAAGCGCCGGGAAGGCTGACTTATCGGCCGTGGCATATCCCGCGTTGGGGAAAATACCATCTCTCCGATTGCAGGTCTTTTTCTAATTCTGCGGGTTAACCGATCTCGGTCGTCTGCCGATGAAATAGCTGTGGAATGAGCTTGACGAGCCTGCTCGTTAAGGATTCTCAGGGAGAAAGGTATTTCCATGCCGAGGCAGAAAGACATACTCACAACCGGCGAAGTGGCCAAAATCTGCAGTGTCGCGCCGCGCACCGTCAGCAAATGGTTCGACTCCGGCCAACTTCGCGGGTATCGCATTCCGGGCTCCAAGGATCGCCGCATTCCGCTTAACGCCCTGATCCGCTTCATGAAAGAGCACCACATTCCGCTGGAGGGCCTGCAATCCGGCCAGACCCGCGTGCTGATCGTCGATGACGAATCGGAGATCGTGGATGTGCTGGAGAAGGTGCTCAGCGAGCAAGCCAACTACGACGTGCGCACCGCCCACGGCGGCTTCGAGGCCGGCGTCGTCTGCGAGAAGTTCCGTCCCCACGTCATGCTGCTGGATGTTCACCTCGGCGATGTCACCGGCGAGCAGGTGCTCAGCCTGGTGCGCGGCAATGACGACCTGCAACTGTGCAAGGTCATCGCCATGAGCGGCAAGCTGACTGACGGCCAAGCCCATCACCTGCTGCAACAGGGCTTCGACGGCTATCTCAAGAAGCCGTTCCATGTGCGTCAGGTGATCGAAGCGATCGAGGAATCGACCGCCATCGTGTACTAGAAAAAGTCAGGGATCCAGGGAAAACGGGCAAAAACCCGTAAACCGAGACGCCCTGCAACAGGCCGGGCCCGCCAGCGCGGGTCCGGTCGTTTTTTTATCGACGTGCTCCATTGACCATCTCCCGATGCACCGGCTGTGAAACTGATTAATCCAACTTACACGCGGACCTGCGCAGCAGAAGTGGTAATGCCGAGAACGTTATCCCTAACGTGCCCGGCTCCGGCAGTTGTAAACCGACCATCTGCAGGGCCTGATCGAATGACAAGTCCCCGCTGAATCCGTAGTGCCAGTTGTCGCCGAGGATCTGCAGGTCGGCCAGGTTGACGATGCCGTCGAAGTTGAAGTCGCCGGTGGACCAGTTGGCGTTGGTGCTCAGCCAGTGATCGGCGATGGTCTGCAGATCGCCCAGGCCGACCTTGCCGTCGCCGTTGACATCGCCGATCTGGTTCTTGAAGGCAGGCGCGAGACTGTCGGTGCGCAGGCTGCGGGTGATGCGGAAGATGCCGTTCTCGGGCGTGTCGCTATTATTGCCACCGCCGGCGTAGATGAAGATGTGCTGTACGCCGTGCTCGAGATCGACCACGGAGCCACCGGGGTGCAGGCCGTCGAGATGGTTCATGTTCCAGAAGTCATCACGCTCCAGGAGAGTGGTTTCGTATTGCCAGTTGTTACTGCCGTCGAGCAGATACTGGGGGTCGATGCTCCAGAGGTTCAGGGTCGATAGGGCAAGACCCGGCTCGGTGCCCGTGTTGACGCCCGCGCCGCCGCGACGGTGACTGTCGAGCAACTCGATGCGTCCGGTGATGGGATTGAAGATGACATCAGCCGTGTCGTGCGCCCAGGCGCCGGATGAGGGATTGCCGGGGATGTTGGTGCGTATGGTTTCAAACTTGATGTCCGCGGGCGTATCGCCCTCTTTGTAGCGATAGAGATGCTGGGTCAGCGTGTAGTAGCCGTTGGGGGCGAAGCCGAAGTCGGTGTTGAACTCGCGCGAGATCAGCAGGATGTTGCCGTCCCAGGTGACAGCGGCCGGTTCCTTGGGCAGAGATGGGCCGGTGTTCCAGGTCGTCTCCTGCCAGTGCTCGCCTTCGTCCTGCGAATAGCGGATGTAGGCCCGGTCCGCATCGTCCGCCCGACCGTTGAACATCATCAGCCCGAACACCGGGTGCTCGATCATGGTCGGCCCGAAATGGGCCACATCCGCGGAGGACATGCCGGCAAAAGCATTGGGATAATGCGTCCAATTGGCACCGCCGTCATCGCTGATCAGCGTGCCGCGAAACTTGATGACCATGCGTCCGGAACTGGTGGACCCGATGACGCTCATGCCGCCGGGGATCGTGCCGTAGGGCATCAGCGGGTTCAGGTCGTGCATGCCGGACCACGTCTTGCCGCCATCAGCGGAGCGCACGTAGAAAAACCCGCTGCCGGCATTGTCGGGCAGGCCGTGCCCGAGTTTGCGCCGGGTGTACACCACGATCGAGTCATCCACCATGGCCGCCACCGGCCAACCGAAGTGGATGTTGTCATCGATCACGTTGTCGCCTTCGGGCAGAATCACCGGCGCAATCTCGATAGCGCCGTTGGCCTGACCATGCTCCAGGCGGGCACGCTCGGCTGCATCGATGTGCAGGTACGTGTTGACCAGGTGATCGGTCAGCGGTTCAGCCCAGACCGGCCCAACCGTCAACAGCAGCATGCACAACCAACACCACAGACACGTTTGCTTGCCACCAATCATCCTCAAACTCCCCAAGATTAAACAGCCCCGCGCTACTGACTTTCAAGCCATTCGAGGTTGAAACGCACCAGCATGATGTTCTCCGCATAAATCTCTTCGCCGGTCTCGAACACGCACAGCACCGTGCCGTCGGGGGCGATGGCGATGTCGCTGTAACCGCCTTTGTCCGCGTGGATCGTTTTCGCCAGGGGCCAGGTGCGGCAGTCGTCGTAGCTGACGTGAACGGTCATGTTCCGCCGGCCTTCCTTGGGCGCGATGGATGTGCCGGGGATCGACACCGCCGGGTTCAGGAACAGGACACGTCCCGGCTCGTTCTTGTCCGGGTCAGGAAAATTGTAGCGCACCATCGAAGCATGACAGCGCGGCTCGGGCAGATCCTCGGCCACGCCGTGCTCGGTGAAGGTCTGGCCGCCGTCGTGGCTGATGTCCCAGGAGCGGTAGCCCGCGGTGTCGGGGTTGTGATTGCGATTGTTCATGTAGATCGAGCCGTCGGCCAGTTCGACGGTGCAGGCTTCACCGCTGAAGCCCTGGGTGTCGCCGCCCCACTGCCAGGTCTGGCCGTGGTCGTCGCTGTAGATCAACGTGTTGTGCGAATCGGGTCCGCAGCGATCCCATTCCTTGCCGAAGTGGCGGCCGGTGATGATCAGGCGACCGGCATGCGGGCCGCGCTGCAGTTGCAGGCCGGTGCCGATGAACCATGCCAGGCCGCCGTTGGTGTAGGTGAACAACTGTTGCGTGACATCGCGTTCTTCCCAGGTCTTGCCGCCATCACTGCTGCAACTGATCTTCGCCCAGGCGCCGAGCTTGATGCCTTCCTGCGGGTGATTGATCATCCACGATTCGGTCATGGGCTTGCCGTCGGCGTCGTTCATGGGCCAGAAGCGATCGATGGCGAACAGGTTGCCGGTGGTCTGATCGACAACCACGCCGGGCTTCAGGTCGGTGGTTTTTTTCCAGGTCTTGCCGTTGTCATCGCTGTACACGTACTCGTCATGCTCACTGCCGCCGGTGTCGCGCATGTGGCCGACCTTGAGGATGGCGCTGGCGATGATGCGACCATCCCTGGTCACGCACAGGCGCGGGCCGCGATAGTGGTCCTCAGCCGTCGGCCGCTTGAACAGCAGCGTCTTCTCGAACATCGGCTCAGCCAACGCCGCTTGCACCCCAACCAGCACCAGCACCACGACACCCAGCATCACCTGTCGCATGAATCGCTCCTTAAACAGATTGACGGACCTCAGCTTCGTACTCGCCCAGCAACGGTTCGCCGGTGCGAGTCATCCAGTCGCCCAGGGCTCGACGCAGGTCGGCCAGGACGTCCCCATGCTGCGGATCCGCGATCAGGTTGAGTGTTTCGCAGGGATCGGTCTGCAGGTCGTACAGCTCATCGCGGTCGCCGCGATTCCAAGTGTACTTGTAGCGGCCGTCGGTCGCCATGCGCCAATCGACGGCATGATGGAAGCGGCCGAGGTTGCGAAACTCGCTGAACAGGTACGGACGATCCTTCATCCTGCCGCGGCCATCGAACGCGGCGGAAAGATCCTGTCCCTGATACTGCGCCGGCGGCGTCAGGCCGGCTTGCGACAGAATGGTGCTGGGTAGATCAATCAACGAAGCCGCCTGCGAGCAGCGTGTGCCGGGCTTGATCCACGGCGCACTGAAGATCAGCGGCACACGCAGCGATTCCTCGTAGGCGTGCATCTTGTGCCACAAGCCGTGCTGGCCCAGCATTTCGCCGTGGTCCGAGGCGTAGATCACCAGCGTGTTGTCCAACTGCCCCTGCTGCTCCAGATGATTCAGCAGGCGGCCGATCTGGTCGTCGATCAGCGTGACGAAACCCCAGTACACGGCCACCGCTTTCTGCCACGACTTCCAGTCGGTGCCGTAGTCCTGCCAGAGTTGGCGATAGAAGTTGTTCTGGTTGGCGTCGGGCTCCAGCCTGGTCGGCTGGAAGTTGGGCGGCTCGGGAATCGAATCCGGATCGTACATGCTGAAGTACGGCTCGGGAATCTTGAACGGCGGATGCGGACCTTCAAAACCGCAGGTCATAAAAAACGGCTTGTCCCCGGGCAATTGCTGCATCACCGCCAGAGCCTGATTGCATAACCAGGCGTCCTCGTAATGGTCGGCATCGACCTCGTTGACCAGCGGCGTGGGCATCGACATGTTGGGGAAACGCCTGGAACGCACGCGCGGATCGCTCCAGCCTTTGCCGTCCGGCAAACCATGATCGAAACACCACTGGCGATATGCCGCCGAATCGTTTTCCCGGTGCACGTCGAACCACTCATCCATCACGTCGCTGCCCAGGTGCCACTTGCCGGCATAGCCGACGGCGTAACCGTGCTGTCGCAGCAGGTTGGTCAGGATCGGCTGCTCGCGCAGGGAAGTGCCGTTGCGCAGCATGTCAGCGGGCCCGCCCCAGTTCATCTCCGACTGTTCCATGCCGTAGCCGGGCTCGTCGGGCAATTGGCCGCGGGCCTGGTGCGGATAAAGGCCGGTGAACATCGAGCAACGAGCCGGCGTGCACAGCGGATCGGGTGTGATGCAGCGATCGAACGAGATGCCGCCGGCCGCCAGGCGATCCATGTGGGGTGTGCGGATCGGATGCACGCCGCGAAAACCCATGGCCTGGGCCCGATGCTGGTCGGACAGGATCAACAGAATGTTGGGCTTGCGACCGCCCCCGGAAGTGGTGGTAGAAACAGACGAAGACTTGCTTGACAAGGCGATGCAACCCGGCGCGCCCAGCGCCATCGCCCCCGCGCCACAGGTCTTGAGAAATTCGCGCCGTGTGCTGTTGAATGCCGCCATCATCCAACCTCATCAACTATTGATCCAGCGCCACCTTGTCTCGCCATTTCGATACCTGCTCGTAATAGTCGCTGTAATCCAACACCCACCGCACCAACTGCTGCTTCATGGACTGGAACAGTTCGGGCTTGAGCTTCCGGAGATCCTGCTTTTCGTCCGGATCGTTCACCATATCCACCAGGCGATACGAGCCGTCTTCGTACAGGCTCAGCTTGTACTGTTCGCGCGTGAGTACAAGACTATCGTACTCGTTGCCGAAGGGCACCGGGTTGATCACCTGCGGCAACGGCTCCAGCCAGTTTTCCATCAGGGCAGGATCAAAATACTTGTCGCCGCCTTTGACGCGCACGCCGTTCTTGCTGTAGTGCCGCCAGGCGAGCCAGGGCAGGGCGAACTTGTCCGTGTGCGGCAGCGTCTCCAGCAGGGCTGGGTCGCCGATCTCGCGGAACATGCGGTTCTTAGGGCGAAACACGTTGAAGGTGTAGATGCCGTCCACGCCGGCCCGCCAGGCTTGCAATGCCGCCCCGCGCCAGATGCGAATCTGATCTTCCGGGTCCATGTCGTAGTACGGCAGACAGGAATCCACCAGGCAGGCGTAGTACGGCACGCCGAACGGCTTGAACTCCGCCACCGACTTCTCCCACGGCTGCAAGCGGATCAATCCGCCACCCACCACCATGTCCACCAGGTCTTCCTCGAGCCATTTGGCCACATCGAGGCCCAACTCTTTGGAATAACCTATGGAGTCCGGGATGCGAATCGAGATCAGCATGGGCTTGCCGCGCTGCATGCCGACCTGCTCGGTCATGGCCCGGATGCGGCGCATCAGGTCGGTCATCATGTCGCACTGTTTCTGCGTAACCGGTTGTCCCATCAATTGAGTCTTGAAAAACTGGGGAAAACGCAGGAAATCCAGTTCCAGGCCGTCAATGTCGTAGCGGCTGCACACGTCCCGGGCAATGGCGAACACCTTGTCGCGCACCTGGGGGATCTCGTAGTTGATCGCGCTCCAGGGCCAGCTCGGCCGCACGTCCCAGCCGTAGGGGAATGACGTGTACTTGGGCGCCATCAGCCAGTCACGATGCTGATCCTTCCACTTGGTAAACAACCACGAGCGGCCCTTGGATGAGTCGTGCACGTCATTCATGCGCATGGACCAGAAGATCTCCATGCCGTGCTCACGAGCGAAGTCGATCTGGGTTTGCAGCGTGTCGAAGCCGGCGTCGTTGAAGTCAACGACCCACTTGTGATGGTCAGTCCCGAGGCCGTTGTAGCCCAGTTGCTCGCTCTCGGTGCTCTTGTGGGAGTAGGCGTTGAACACGCCGTCGCAGTAGAAAATGGTATCGACCTGGCTGCCGGCCAGCGCGGAGGTGCGCGATTCGAGGAACATTTTCTGGGTGATCGGCGGTTCGAGCTTCCCGCCCAAACCATCGTTGCCATCGTTGTTGTAAATAATCCGCCGCTTGTGATGGGCCGCCTCTTTGCGTTGTTGGCGGTAAGCAGCCAGATCCTGGCTCTGATCGGCAGCCGCGGCAGGTGCTGTTGCAGCCATGGCCAGGCACAACATCGCCATCGCCAGGGCGCCGCGGTGAAGTATCTGCTCCGCTCCCGGAACACGAACTCGAGGTGAACAAACAGCCTGCAACATCATCATCAATGGCAAACTCCTGTCCAAAGCCAGATGTAACGCGGCGCCCGCAACCCCAGGCAGATTATGGTTTCACCCGAGCACTTTCCGGCGTGCGGTGATCGTCAAAAACGTAACCCGGGCCTTCGAAGCAGACCGGATCGAATTGGAACGTCGGTTTGTTGAACTCCGTAACGGCTGCGTGGGCGTCCACGAACACGAGGTTGCCGTGGTACGGCTCATCGTGCCAGTAACGTGGTTCGGGGAACGCCTCCCCCCGACCCGAGGCCATGGCTGCGTGATCACCCCCCATCACCAGCGTGCTGCTGTGCAGCACCTCCGAGATGCGCGTCGAACCCAGATCATCACCCCAATCGCTCAGGTCATCGAAGATGTCGGTGTGCGATGAGGAATACGATGATCCGGTGGCGTCGTACTGCACCGCACCCAGTTCGGACGGGCAGCGGGCAAAGGGAACCTCCTCGCTCTTATCCATCACGCGATTGAACAGGTAGCGGTTCAAGGGTCGATCGTGAGCCGTGATGTAGTAGTACCTGCTGCTGCGGCTGATGCTTCGCTTGCCGACCCAGGCGAACACGGTGGCAAACGAACCGCCGGTAGGCACATCGACTTTCTTGGGGGTGAAGTAGCCGTCGTAGTCATCGCAGTAAGCATGCATGGCGATGCCGATCTGGCGGCAGTTACTCAGACATTGCATGTTCCTGGCCGATTCCCTCGCCTTGCGCAACGCCGGCAGCAGAAGCGCGATCAGCAGTGCGATGATGGAGATGACCACCAAAAGTTCGATCAACGTAAAACCCCTGCGATGCGACATGTCGATACTCCGTGAAATTTGTGTTCCAGCCCACAATCACTCAAGAAGCAAACGCAAGGACCGCGGTCAGGCAGCCCCTGCGGGAGGTTGAATCAGCCGTTGCTGCGTCGGCGCAACATGAGCAGCCCGCTCAATCCCAGCAGCCCCAGGGTCGCCGGCTCGGGAATCACGACACCAGACAGGGAAACCGCCTGATCGAAAGCCACGTCCGGCACCGTGCCAAAGCCCCAGTTGTCACCGATGATCTGAAGGTCAGCCAGGTTGACGTTGCCGTCACCCGTGAAGTCCGCCTGATCCCAGGTGGCGCTGGTGGACTGCCAGTTGTCGCCCAGGATCTGCAGGTCGGCCAGATTCACCTTGCCGTCATGGTTGGCGTCGCCCGGCTGCAGACCGCCTTCCATGTCGAGGCGCACGTTGTCCACGAACAAACGGGTGAGAATCGTGGTGGGACCGTCGTTCTCGAATCCGATGTAAAGCGACTTGCCGACGTCGGCCGGGTCCACGGTGAAACTTGCGGTGAAGTCGTTGAACTCCGTGCTGGTCAAATTGATCTCATCGCCATACACATTGGCGTAGGCGGTGGTCATGGCGGCGTCTTCGTACAAGCCAAAACGGATCGCGGCACTGGCCAGACTGTCCGCACGGGTCAGGGCGACGGTGAGCGTATAGGTGGCGCCGTCGAGCAGGCCGGCCCCCACGCCGTCGTAAATCTGTTGCGTCATCTGGGTCATGGAGCCCACGGCAGAGCGGTTGCTGACCGCGGCAAATTGATTGCCGTAGGGAGTATCCACCGGGGCATCCCCATCGTTGTGGATAAACAGAATGCCATAACTGTGGGACTCAAATTCATCCCAGTCTTCCACTTCCCAGTGGAAGGTGAGACCTGCACCGGATACAGATCCACCGGGAAGGGCCGGCGATTCAAAACCCGCGTTGAGCACGGGAACCGGCGTAGCCATTGCCGGCGCAGCGGTGAACCCGAGAAGCCCAACGCCCGCCAGCAAACAAAATGTGACCCATGACCATTGATGTGATGCGCCCAGCATTGCAATCCTCCCATGTGGAAAAAGGTTTCGGCGTTTGACATTCTTGAAACAGACTCGCCTCGAACACATCCTGTCACCTGCGTTGGCCCAACAACCAGCCAACCTGCAAGGCCCGCTCCGGTGGTTGAACCAGGGCGGACGCAAATCAACTTGCCCATCAGCGGCGACGCACCACCATCAACGCTGCGCCCAGCCCCACCAGTGCCAATGACGCCGGCTCGGGCACCGGTCCGTCCAACTGCACGTCATCGATGAACAGACGGTCGTGCAGACTGCCGCCCACCTTGGAGTTCTCAAAGCCGATGTACAACGCCTTGCCGGCATCCGCGGCCGTGCTGTTGAAGGTGATGGTGTACTGCACCCAGGAACCGACGGGCACTTGCAGTTCCGTACCCAGTTTCTCGGCCAGAACCTGGCTCATCGCCTCATCCGAGTACAACCCGACGCGGTAATTGGCATCCAGCACGCCGGCCTGCTTCTTCTGCAGATACACGGTCAGCGTGTAGGTGTCATCGCCGATCACGCCGCCGGCCCCGGCGGTCAGGATCTGCTGGGTCATCTGCGTCACCTGGCCGGTGGTCGCCCCGCGGTTGACAATGGCCCCGAACTGCTCGCCGCTGACCGCCGCACCGTTACCGCTGTTGACGTGCAGTTCCAGGCAGCCGAAGCTGTGATACTCGAGCGTGGTCCAGTCATCGACGACGCCGGTGAAGGTCGTCGTCGTGCCGTCCATGTCGGGCGACTCAAACCCGGCATTGAGCACCGGAATCACCGCCCCATGAGCCATGGTCGCCAGGCTGATGAACATGCCGAGCCCCACCATCAAACTAACCATCAATCCGTACCGCCTTCTTCCATCTACTTTCATGTCATTCCTCCAATGCCAAGGGTGCATACAGCACAGTGAACGATTGACGCCTAAGGGTCACCAACACGGATCACGCTTCCACAAAACGCATTTCCATTCGAACCTGCTCGGCTTTGGCGTTGGCGGAATCGGCCTGGGCCTGCAGCAACCGCCCCACCATCTCTCCCTGCTGCTCGGCCGTCATCACGGCTTCTTCGTGCGGCAGGTTCAGCACCGTCGCCGGACCGGTGGCGTAGTAACCGCCGTAGGTCAGGATCAGATCCCGGCCGACTTTCAATCTCAACGCCTCCATCGCCCGCAATGACAGGTCCGCCAACGGTCCACCGAAAGCAATCACTCCTGGAAGATCTCCGTCCGCGGCTGCCAATTCCCCGATCATCTGTCTCACCGCTGCTTCGTGCGTGGGCACGAAACACTGCTTCACGGCATCCGACGAGATGTCGTGGGCTGCGAACTGGTCTCTCAAGGCATCCAGGAACACGAAGCCGCCGGCATACATGCGATCGTGCATCAGCAGCATGAATCGCCGGCAACCCTTGTTTTGCAGATACTCGATGTGCAATCGGGCGGCCTGCACGTAATCGCGGTCCACGGAGGCGATGCCCTCCACACCCGGGTACGGCGTGCCGTGGATCACCGCGGGCAGACCGGAGTCCACAGCCGCCAGTTGCGCCTCGATCGACGAGCGCACCAGCACGATGCCCGTCATCTCGTTGCTGTGAGCCGACCTGTTGATGATCTCGCGTGTGAACTGGCCGTCGCCGTGATCCGGATAGAAGTTCAAATGCAGGTGCGCCTCCGGCATCGACTGCTGAATGCCCAGCATGCAGCCGTCGGAGTACACGCCCTCTGCGGTGATGTCAGCTTTGGGGATAAAGATGTGAATCTTGCTGATGCTGTGAGTCAGTTCCCCGGCCCGGGGCGGATCGGCCACCACCGGCGCCGCGCCGCGACTGCGTTGCAACGTCCGCCGGGCGGCCAGCAGTTGCAGGGCGCGGTTGGCGCGCGACTTACTGACGTTCAGCAACATCCCCGCTTCCGAGGCCGTCAGGTATGTGTCGCCCGGTTGCAGGCCGCGCTCGCGAATGTCCCGGCTGAGCCGGTTTGCCAATTCCACGGTGGAGGAACGCGCTGTCATGCTCATCGATGCCATCTGTACTTTTTTTCCCGTGAACTGCTCACCTGCGCGATGTGAAGCCGCGCGTTGTGCCAATCAGGACAAGCGTCAATGTACCCACACTGGTTTTGAAAAGCAAGAACTATCTTTGAAAATATGGAACTACTGTCCACTGTGTGCAAGCCGCACAGAACATCCGGGCAAAACAGCAATTAATAATTTGTTATATAAGAATTTATAAAATATGTCCCGAAAATCGCCACACTTCGCACCCCGCATCCTTTACCATTGGATTGGTATTGTTGGTAGCCTGCAGACATGGATGAAAGACTGTCGACCAACCCGGAAGGAGCCCGGGTCCATGAAGCATGACCCGCTCAACAACCCGCTGGACAGCCGCCAGCCGGTGCGCGACGCGCGGATCCTGCAGGCCATGCGCGACGTGCCCCGCCACCTGTTCATCCCCGACAGCAGCGCCCAGGATGCCTATGCTGACGCTCCCCAATCCATCGGCCATGGACAAACCATCTCACAGCCCTACATCGTCGCGCTCATGTCGCAGTTTCTGAACGTGCAGCCGGGCCAGAAGGTGTTGGAGATCGGCACCGGCTCCGGCTACCAGACCGCCATCCTCGCCCAACTGACCGACCAGGTGTACAGCATTGAAATCATCGCACCGCTCTACGAACGAGCCCGGCAACTGCTCCAGCAACTCCACTACACGCACGTTCACCTGCGACTCGGCGACGGCTATCAAGGCTGGCCCGAGCATGCGCCCTACGACGCCATCATCGTCACCTGCGCCGCCGATCACCTGCCGCCGCCGCTGTGGCAGCAGCTCAATTGCGGCGGACGCCTCGTGATCCCGCTCGGTGAGCCCCACGCAGCACAACAGCTCTTCGTGTTTGAAAAGGACGCCCACGGCAATCGCCGCAACCGCGCAACTGTGCCCGTACGTTTCGTGCCCATGACCCGGGATGCCGCAAATCCTGGCTGAACGCAAAGCCTCAGTGATGATCCACGTCTGTTTCAATGTTCGGACAACCACCGGACAAGCTTCGGGGTGTCCAGTGTGCGTGCGATGTGGTAGATGCCGCAGCCGCCCTTGGTGTAGCCGGAGTAGATAAAGATGTGCTGCACGCCGCGTTCGGCATCCACCACGCTGCCGCCGGGGTGCATGCCGTCGTAGTAGGAAGCCTGGGCGTCCAGCGGGCTTTTGCTGCAGGTGGCGCCGATGCGCCGCAGCAGTGTGCCTTCGAAGCGCCATTCGTTGGAACCTGCCAACAGGGCCTGGGGGTCGATGCTCCAGAGGTTGAGCGTCATGTGCTCATGATCGTTCAGATGGTCGGGGCCGCCGCCGGTGCGATTGGTCACCACGGCCTCGATGCGTCGCGTGAATGGATTGAAGATCAGGGACGTGGTGTCCTGCGACCACGGGCCAAGCCCTTTGAGCGCACCGTAGGGTGGTTCGCCATCGGGCCACAGGTGCATCACGTCGCTGGTGGGAATGTTGGTGTATTGAGCTTTCATCGGCTCGACGCCGTCGCGGGAGACCAGTTGCACATAGCGCCAGGTGCGCGTGGCCTGATCGAAGCTGCCGTGACTGCGGGCCAGGATGATGAGGGCATCCTGATACCTGATCGCCGTGGGCTCCACGGGTTTGGCATCGATGTCGAAGGACTGTGAAGTTTCCTGCCAGGTCTGGCCCTGGTCCTGCGAGTAGCGGATCCAGATGGTGTTCTGCAAGCCGCCGGTCTGCACATCGTGACCGAAGGCCATGAGGCCGAATTGCGGGTGTTCGATCAGTTTGGGGCCGCTGTTGACCCTGGGGCCTTGCAGTTGTTCGTCAGAAAAAGCTTTGCCCATGTGTTGCCAGGTTTGGCCGTTGTCCTGGGAGCGGAAGACGCCATAGCCGGTCAACAGACAGACCGTGCCGTCGGCCGCGGTGGTGATGGTGTTGCCGAAGCCGGTTTTGTACTTGTTGTCACCGGCCGCGAAGCTGCGCATGTCAACCGGCGCCGACCAGCTCACGCCGCCGTCGGTGGAGCGGACCATCACCGCGTTGCTCATGAATTCATCGTTCTTACCGCGCTGCCAGTGCGAGCTGATACGGTAGTACACGACGATCAGCGAGCCGTCATTCGCCAAGGTGGCGATGGGCCAGCCGAAGTGCTGATTATTGCCCAGAACGTTATCACCTTCGGGCAGCACGACCGGGGCCAACGAAAGCAAACCTTCGTGGCCGGGCCCGAAGTACTTGGCGATCTCCGGCTGATCCAGCGGCATCAGGGCGCGGCCCAGCGGGGTCCCGTCCTGGAAATCGCCCCGCGCCCACGGCGTCACCGCCAACAACAATCCCAGCACACATAACCAGATTCGTTGCTCAATCATCATGGGTTCTTTATCAATTGTTTCCAATCCCGTCCGTCGAGCAGCCATTCCATGTTGAAGCGGGCCAGGTGAATGTTGCGAACGGAGTCGCCGCGCGTGCCGTGCTCGTAGAGCAGATAAATCGTGCCCTTGCTGTCGACTGCCAGCGAAGAATAACCGGTGGTCTCGGGATAGACCAATCGCTTGACCGGCCAGGTCTGCCCGCGGTCGAAACTGGCCCAGACCGTCATGCGAATGCGTTTGCCGCCTGGATTGTCGGGGGTGGAAAACAGCAGCACATCATGGCCGTCGGTCATTTCCAGGGGCAGGCGCAACAGGCCCGCGTTGCAGCCGTAGCTGGGTTTGGAGCCATACTCGAAATAGAATGGCTCGCCCGGTTCCTGCAGCGTCAGGTCCACGCGCCAATCGACCCACATCTTGCCGCCGGTGTAGCTCATGGCGATGCGGCGGTAGTTGTCGATCGACATGTGCGAGCGTGAGTTGTAGTAGAGGCTGCCGTCGCTGAACTCCGTCAGGGTGCCTTCGCCGGTGCCGGACTGCACGGGTCCGCTGACCTGCCAGGTCTTGCCGCCGTCGTCGGAATAGACCGCGGCGTTGTAGTGGCAGGGCCAGTTTTCCTGAGAGTTGGAACCATCGGGCGGCGAAATGCGCACCGGCAGGATCAGCCGGCCCTTGTGTTCGCCATATTTCAGCGTGATGCCCGACTCCGACGCGCCACCGTCGGCCGGCATGTGTTCCGGCAGGCCGTGGCCCAGCAGGTTGGGCAGCATGGTGATGGTTTCGCGTTTCCAGGTTTTGCCGTCGTCGCTGCTGCGGGCCAGTTCGCCGTCGTTGGTCAGCACGTCGAGCACGTCGCCGGTGTTTTCATCGACCACCACGTTGCCGCGCTTGCCTTTGGTCACGGCGATGATGTCGCTCCACGTATTGCCGCCATCCTCGCTGCGGCGCAGTTCAGAGCCCGCCAAGCCGAACGCCAGCACGACGTCGTGGGTCGTCACCACGATCTTGGGCACCCGGCCCTTTTCAAAAATCAACTGTTCATCGAAGCGCTGCTCCGCAGCCGCGATGCCAGGCCATGGCGCCACAGCGGCGGCTGTGATCAGCAGCATGAGAAATAAAACCAGATGTCCCCGCAAGATCGCTGAAGCTTGACGCATGAATCAATGTCCTTTCTCGGATTTCGGTGCGCTGTCACCAGCTCGAATGTTGACCATCTCGCTTTTCACCTGTTCCCACGGCAGCACGCCGCAGCGCCGGGCCCACTGCTCGTAGGCGGTCGTCATGGCCTGCAACCGTTCAGGCATCTGCGCCGCCAGGTCGTGGCATTCGCCGCGATCGTGGTCTAGGTCGAACAACTGCCAGTCGCCGCTCGGTTCACTGACGATCTTCCACTGTCCATCGCGCATGGCGCGGTTGCCGGCAAACTCCCAGAACAACGGAGCGGGGCGCGGCTGAGATTCGCCTTCAAACGCAGGCAGCAGACTGATGCCTTCCGGCGGCGTGATGTCGTGGCCGTTGAACTGCCGGGGATATTCGCAGCCGGTGATCGCCAGCACGGTGGGCATGAAGTCGATGACGTGGGCGATCTGATTGCTGAACCCGCCCGACTCGGTGATGACCCTGGGCCAGACCGCGATCATGGGCGAGGCGATGCCGCCTTCGTAGAGCGAAGCTTTGTAGCCGCGCATGGGTGTGGTGCTGACGCGGGCCCAACTGCGGCCGTAGGAATCGTAGGACTCGACGCCACCCAACCACGGCGGCACGTTGTAACGCTGACGATCGGAAAAGTCCGTGCTCTCAGCGGCAGCGGCGCCGTTGTCCGACAGGAAGATGATCAGCGTGTTGTCACTGTCGCCCTGCTGCTCGATGGCGGCCAGCACCTTGCCGATGTTCTCGTCCAGTCGCGTGACCTGCCCGGCATAGATCGCCATCTTCAGGTCCATCAGCGCTTGATCTTCCACCTGGTCCCAGGGCTTAATTTTGGGATCGTCCGCGGCCGGCTCCAGGTGGTCGGGAATCAATCCCATCTCGCGCTGCCGCTGCAAGCGACGTTCCCGCATCACCTGCCAACCTTCCGTGTATTTGCCCTGGTATTTGGCGATTTCTTCCGGGGGCACGTGCAACGGATAGTGCGGCGCGGTGTAAGCCAGATAGAGGAAGTACGGCTTGTCCGACTGCCGATCTTTGTTGATGAACGTCAACGCCGCGTCGGTGAGCGCGTCGGTCATGTAGAAACCGTCGGGATCGGGAATGTACGGCTTGTCGTCGATAGCCATCTGCCGCGGCAGCATCTCCTTGAGCATGGTCTTGCGGATGTCGAACATGTTCGACGCACCGCTGATCAGTCCGTAGTAGTGATCGAAGCCGCGATCGATGGGCCAGTGCGGCCGGCTCTCGCCCACGTGCCACTTGCCGCTCATGTAGGTCTGGTAGCCGGCGCAGCGCAGCACCTCCGCCATAGTGACGCACTGCTGATTGAGATAACCCTGGTAGGGTCCGGGCGGGCGAATGTCGCTGCCGTGGTGGACCGACCAGCCCATGCCCGCCTGGTGCGGATACAACCCGGTCAGCAGCGAAGTTCGCGCGGGGCAGCAGACGGTGTTGGTGTAGAACTGCGTAAAACGGATTCCCCGCTCCGCCAGGCTGTCGATGTGGGGCGTCTTGATCTCGCTGCCGAAGCAGCCCGGATCGCTGTAGCCCATGTCGTCGGCCATGATGATGACGATGTTGGGCAGGTTCGCCGCCCATGCGACGGCGCTGCGCCACAGACCAGCCACAGCGGCGGCGCACAACATCCAGAAGAAATAACTCGGTCGCTTGATCATGAACCGCCGGCGCGCGGACAAGGTATTGTGCTGCTTCATGCGGTTGTTTTACCAGTAATACTGTCGAGTGGGATAAATGTGGCTGTAGTGCATGTTGGCGGTCCCGGCAACAGGGCGGAGATTGTTGGCGCCCAGTTCGTCGAACGGCGCGGTCTCCGCGTGGCCGTCGGTGTAGCCGCGATTGCTGCCGTTCTTGAGTGCGTCGAAAAAGACTTCGATCGGACCATATCCGATGCGATAGTTGGAGTTGATCTCGGTCAGGTCCGTGCGATACAGGTGGCGCTCAGCAATGATCACGTTGGCCACCAGGTTGTCCTGGACGCGCTGGCGGGCGCCGGTGGGAGGATCCTCAAACCAACATTTGGGCAGATTCTCCGGCGTGCCGGCATAGTAGTAGAAGCGCGTGCTGTAGTATGCGTTATCACCGCTGCCCAGCAGCAACGGCTGATCGCCCTCTTTGAAGTTCGGACAGATCACAAAATCCATCGTGACCAGATAAGGCAGGAATGGATCGGTGAAGTAGTACGTGTTCCATCGGTAAGGCAGGGAATCGTACGTCTTGTCGAACCGCACATTGCCCGGCATGTAGTCCTCGGCATCGACCGCATAGGCCACGGCCGCGGTGACAATCTGCCGCTGGTTGCTCAGGCACTGCAGCATCTCCGCATGAAACCTGGCTTTCTTCAATGCGGGCAGCAAAATCGCCAGCAACAGAGCGATGATGGAAATGACCACCAGCAGCTCGATCAGCGTGAATCCACGATGGCGTTGCATTGACCAACTCCTTGTCAAATCAGTTCCAGCCCCTGACAAAGCGGAGCGGCGCGGTCAGGCGCCGGTCCGCCCTCAGTAAGGAGAACATGCCTCAACGACCTGCGCAGCGGCGCAGGGCCAGGAATGCCAGCCCCATGCCCAGCAGCCCCGCCGACATCGGCTCGGGGATGACGATCCCCACTGTGTTGACCGCCTTGTCGAAACTCATGTCCGGGCTCACCCCGTAGCCCCAGTTGTCACCGAGGCTCTGCAGGTCAGCCAGGTTCCCGTTGCCATCGCCGGTGCAATCAGCTTCCCCCCACGATGCGGTGGTGGACTGCCAGTTGTCACCGAGGATTTGCAGGTCCGCCAGGTTGACGAGCCCATCGCCGTTGGCGTCGCCGGGATGAAGGCCAGCGATCGCAGCGTCCAACTGCACGTCATCGATGCCCAGACGCGGCGCGCTGGCCACCGTGGTGCCGCTGCCGGGATCGTGATTCTCGATGCCGATGTACAGGGCGCCGCCGGCCTGGGCCGCCGATGCGGTGAACTGCACGCTGTAACCTTGCCACTGCGTATCCGAGATCGGCGTGGTCATGTCCTGGCCGGCCAGCGTGGCGTAAGGCGTAGTCATGGCCGCGTCGGCATACAGGCCGAACACGAAGTCGCTGTCCTCAACTGCGCCGTAGGTGGCTGGAAGGATCTCGCGCAATTGCAGCGACAGCGTGTAGGTGACGCCCTCGGTCAGGCCGGTGCTCGAACCGTCATAGATCACCTGCGTCAACTGCGTGACCTGGCCGGTGGTGTGATTGGCGCTGCGGTTGGTGATCACGGCATACTGCGTGCCGGCGGTCGTGTCAGGTGAAGAGGCTTCCGAGTTATCCAGGATGAGAATGCCGTTGTTGTTGTATTCCAAAGATACCCAGGGCGCATCGACCGCGGCACTGAACGTGGCGCCGTTGCCGTCGGGACCGATGTCCGGCAACTCAAAACTTGCATTGCCCACCGTGATCGGCGCCGCCACGGCCGGCCCGGCCAGCAGCAGCGTCGCGGCGAGCATCATGAGCCATTTTGATCCGAAAGTGCGTTGCATCTGTTTTTCCTCCAAAATTCAAGACATAAGACAACGTGCCGATCTGGAACGTCCAGATGACCTGGTCAAAAACATACGAATCAGTTGTCGAACTGGCGCTGTTGTCAGCCGC
>CAYYGM010000018.1:21754-42978 GCA_964471555.1 uncultured Phycisphaeraceae bacterium | reverse complement strand
CATCACTTCCGGGGGCGGGGGTGAAGCGGCCTTCGCCGTGAGCGATGGGCAGATCGAACTCACCCAGGTTCCGCGTCCAGATGCACACACTTCCGGGGGCACTGAGCTTCACCCAGCGATCGATAAACCGTCCGCAGGTATTGTCGGCCAGCGTCACCGTCTGCTCAAACTTCCGGGGGTCGGGCAGAAGGCCCATCTTGACCATGACCTGAAAGCCGTTGCAGATGCCGATCATGGGCACGCCGCGCTCGACCGCCTGTTGCAGCGGCTGCATCAGGTGGTGGCGCAGCCGATTGGCGAGGATGCGGCCGGCCGCGATGTCGTCGCCGTAGCTGAACCCGCCGGGGAAGCCGATCAGATCGAACCCGTCAATCAGTTGCGGCTGCTCGATCAGGCGATTGAGATGAATCGTCTCCGTCGCCGCCCCGGCCAGTTGGAAGGCATGGGCCAGCTCGACGTCGCAATTGGTGCCAGCAGTGCGAATGATGAGAGTGCGCGGCTTCATGGGGGGAGTATAAGAGACAAGGGGACAAGGGGACAAGGGGACAAGGAATTCGCTGTCGGAGGGCGTACCGCGCGCAATCTCCTTGTCACCTTGTCACCTTGTCTGCCTTTCTGCTTATCTCCTTTCTCCCCGTCTGTCCGTCGCCCCGCCGCTCAGCGGATGCCGGCCAGGGGTTGGATGTGGGCGTCGGCGGTGATGGCGTAGTAGTCGCCCTGCATGTCTTCGATCACGGCCAGACCCTTGGGGGCAATGGATAGCGCGGCGTGGGGATGGCGCAGGCGAATGCCAAGGTCGCGGGTGGCGCCATCGCTGCTGATGAACATGGCGTGATAGTTGCGCCAGTTGGCCACCACGGCAGCGCCGCCCGGCTCGATCACCGTGCCGAATCGCGCGTCGCCGGCCCCCAGCATCACGTCGCTTTCCTGCACCGCTTCCACCTTGCTGAGATTGCTACCGGCCTGGGCGCCGGCCTGCGGGGTCAGTGCGGTTCGCCCCAGCCACATTCCAGCACATAGGGCAACCAACACGATTGTTGCCTGACGCCGGTGGTTTCCTGACTGCTGCATGAGGGCTCCTTTCCGTTCGATCTGTGAAAGCCGTGGGCGCGCTGCGATAGCTTGCCTCTTACCCTATGGCTGGAATATCCGGTTTTCTACATCAACTGCCGGCAACAGCCGGGCGATTCCGCAGGGTCTGGGAGAATTGCTCGAGCCAGGCTGTTTCCGGGGGGCCGTACGGGCGGATGACGCGCTGGGTGCCGCGGTCTTCACGGTAGAGCAGGGCGCGGAAGGGACCAAGCTGGTTGGCGTCGGCGGAGTCGATCAGGGTGGCAGAGTCGGTGGCGCTCATCTGGAAGAGCACGCGCTGATCGAAGGCTCGTAGGTCGCGGCGGTCGAACATCTGGTCCAGGGCGGCGGCCCGATCGCACCAGGCGATGGTGTGAATGCCTACGGCCGGGCCGTCGTGCAGCAGTTCGACGAACATCTTGTCCGGGCGAACCGGCGGAAGTGAGGCGTCTTTGTCCTCGTCGAAGTTGAAGGAGATTTCATCCTCGCGCTTGCGCAGGTCGCGCAGGCGATGCAGGGCGAACACGATCAGGAACACCGACGGCTGCGGATGGCTGGCGCTGTCCTGCGTGCGCTGCTGCATCAACTCGTGCAGTTCAGCGATGGCGGAACTGATCTGCCGCCAGGCGACCAGGTCGCAGCGGTTGGGCATCAGTTGCGGCCAATGCTCGAACTGGCGGGCGTGCTCGGGCTCGGGTGAGCCGTTGATGATGACAAAGCGGGCGCGGTCCGGCGGCAACTGGGCGGCCAGGCTCAACACGCCGCTGAAGGTGATGGCCAGAGCGGATTCAGCGCGGGGCCCGATGATCAGGCCGTTGGCCCCGCTGATGCGCGGCAGTTCGAATGCGGCCGGCGGCTCAATGGCGATCGGCTCACCGAGATAAGCCCGCGCCACATCACGCTCATCCGCCGCGGCGGGTTGCGCCAGGGCCGCAGCCAGCGGGATGTTGGCCGAGAGGTCGGCCGGGAGCGAGCCTTCAAACACGGCGCACTGCATCGCCTTTCCGCCGCGCGATTCGTGATGTTGAGCCACGCGGTCGAGCTGCTGCTTGTGCAGTTCACCGGGCAACCAGGCGACCTGGAAGAAGACGTTGGCGGTGGCGGCTCCGCCCTGCTCGTTGTAGATCGCTTCGCCGGGACGGCTGAGCAGACGGGCCGCGGTGTTGTCTTCGCCCAGGATCAGTTGCGAGTCGGCTTCGCCGCACATCAATGCGACGCGCACGGCCATCTGGCTGGCGGTGCCCAGGGCAAGGCCGGCGGCGCCACTGAGCGATTGCGTGCCCATGATGGCGTGCATGCCGAAAGCGCGGCCCTGACGCACCAGGCGGTCGAGCAACGTCGCTGCCGTCAGAGCAATCTGATCGTCGGCTGCGAACAACTCCTGGAACTCGTCAACGATCAGCAGCGTGCGGGGCATGCGCTCGTCAGGACGGGCGGCGCGATAGGAGGCGATGTCGTGGACGCCGACCCTACGGAATTTTTCGCCGCGCTCGTCCATCTGGGCGTCGAGCTTTTTGAGAATGGACAGGCCGAAGGCGCGGTCGGACTCGATGGCCACCGCCCGCAGATGGGGAATGCGATGGGTGACGTAGGGTTTGAATTCGACGCCGCGTTTGAAGTCGACCAGATACAGCTCCAGTTCGTCGGGGCTGTACCAGAGGGCGAGGTTGGTTACGAGAGCGTGCAGGAGTGAGGATTTACCAGAGCCGGTCTTGCCGGCGATCAGGGCGTGCTGGGCGACGCCGGGGCCGAAGGTCATCGCCTGCAAACGTGTGGCGCCGGCCTTGCCGATGGGCACGGACAGTTCGTGGCTGCTGGACTTGGACCACAGCCCGGAGTCCGGTGGCGCGATGGTGGCGAACGGCAACTGCACGCGCGATGCGGACACCGCCTGGCGGCCGACGCGATCGATCAACTCGCGCATCAACTCGTCACTGGGCGGCTTGTCCAGGGTCAACGCAAAACGCGAGAACACCTCATCGCGCCAGACGTAGCGCGGCGGACCATCACCGTTCTGCTGTTGCACCTGTTGAATGGTCGTGCAGCGTGCGGTCAGATCATTCTCCGCATCCGCAGGCAGCGGCTGGCGCACATCCTGCACAGCCAGCACGTACACCCCGCAGCGCGGCCCGCTGGCGGCGATGGAATTCAAGCGGCCGATGGCGGTCGGCGTCAGGCCCTGCGGATAATCCGCCACGACGACGAAGCGATAAGGCTCAGCCAGTTCGCCAGCCTGCAGGTTGTAGGCGTCGATGTGCTCGAAGCGATTGCGCAGGTGCTTCTGAATAACGTAGCTGAGGTGATCGGTCAGGTCGGCCAGGCGCTGCTCGATCTGGGCGGGCTCGCTCCAGATGCGGGTGTTGACCAGCGATTCATCGTAGTCCGCCAGGTGCATGAAGCCGGCGAAAGTCTGGCCGAGGCCCACCGGATCGATGAGCGTGAACTTGACCTGTCCCGGCGGCAACGTGGTCAGCAGGCGCATCATGGCGGAGCGCACGGCATCGAGAGCCGGTTCGCGGCCGAGCGGTTCGGTCTGGATGAGCAGGCTGCGCTCGCTGGGCCCGGCCAGGATGGCGGGGATGGTGTAACGCGACGGCCAACCCAGTTCGAATTGCCCGCCGCGCTTCTGCGGATCGAGCAGAGTGTCAGAGGGAATCGCCAGTTGACCGAAACGTGCGGCGGCGGCGGGCTTCGGTGAGGGCGTCCAATCGGGCCAGATCGGATCGGTCCACGGTTGATTGCGGGCGGCGTCCAGTTGCCGTGAGGGTTCCAGTTCGGCCAGCACCTGATCGCGGCCGGCGTTCCAGCCTTCGATCAGTGCGCTCTGGGCGTTCTGGAACATCGTCTCCAGGCGGCCCATGTCGCGCCCGGTGCGGCGCTGGGCGACTTCACGGCGCAGGGCCAGGCGATCGGCCAATCTTTTGCGGTGCTTCTCGGCATCGCGCTTGAAGGCGGCCAGCTCTTTGACCTGGGCGGCGGCACGGCTCTGGCGCTGCTCCTTGATCACGTCCTCCAGCTTGACCAGCGCAGCTTTGCCCTTGCGTTCGATCTTTTTCAGGCGGGCGGCGTAGCTCTCGTCGATCTTGTGAGTCATCTCATCGCAGGTTTTCTGGGCGGCGGCGACTTTTTCATCGTGCAGGTTGCGGGCGATCTGACGGTCGTGTTTGATGGCGCGGTCCAGGGCGCTGAAGGCGGACTCGGCCCGGGCGCTGTAAACGCGCACGCGCCGCCGGGCCAGTTGGAAGAGCGTCAGCCCGGTGAGAAGTATCAGCCCCAGGGCCACCGCCATACCGCTGAGCGCCGCGATGCCGGGCGTGACTTCCCATCGCTCGTGCCAGATCATTTTGGCTGCGTAACCGCCGCCGCCGCCGGCACACAGCACCAGCACCGACCACAGGTAAGGCTCGACGCCGAAGAAAGCGTGCGGCAGCGTCAACTCGTGCAGACGGCGCACGGCAATGACGGATTGCTCCATGAAGCGGTCGATCTGGGCCTTGGAGGCCTGCTCGTCGTCGGGCGTTTCGATGGTGATTTCGGCCGGCGGCTTGTCCTTGCTGCTGCGCATGATGCGCGGAAAAGTGTGCACGCGATCGGCCGCCTGCTGACGCAGCAACGCCAACTGCGACAGGCTGGCGTCGTCCTCCTGGTTACGCCGCTTGAGCCAGGCGTCCTGGTGGTTCTGCTGATCTTCGAGCACCTTGACCGCAGCGGTGCGCGAGTTTTCCACGTCTTGACGCAGGTGATTCAACTCGTGCTCGTGGCGACGGTGGGTCTGCTCGCGCAGGTCGCGGGCTTCGTGTTCGTCAGCCCGCAGTTGATCGTGCTGGCCCTGGATGAAAGCCTGCAGCGCGGAGTCGTATTCCGCGTTGACCTGCTCCAGATGTTGGGTGCGGGCGGCGATGCCTTGCTGCACGCGGCGGTCGCGCTGCTCGATCCACGACTTGCGGGCACGGTAGCCGGTCTGCTGCGTGTGATCGGTGCGGTCACATTGCTGGGCGGAGTCATACAACCGTCGCAGCGCCTGGCGCTGAACCTGCAGCAGACTGGGCTGCTCGGTCACCGCGTTGACAAGCTGGCCGGCCCCCTGCTGGTTCATGAGCACTCCTGTCGGGCTTTCTGCACCAGGTTATGGGCGTGGTTCATGGCACTGATCACCTGGCGCAGGTCGTGGTCGATGGTGTCGATGATCTGCTCCTGGAAACGTTCCGCGGCCGGATCGCGCCAGCGGTTGGCAACGTGCTGCCAGCGGGCCAGCACCGCTTTGCGGGCGTCATTCAACTGGGCCATGGCCACCGTGGCGCTCATGGCTCAGCCTCCTGTTGATTGTCGTCCACTTCATCAGCCTCGATAAGCGGAGCGTCCGGCGGCAGCGTCACTGTCGCCTCGCCCTGGGCGGCGGGGTCAGCGACCGATTCGTCCGCTTCGGCGAAGGCCACGTGCGTGTAGTTTTCCAGATGGGCGACCAGTTTCTCCAGGTATTCAGCCGCCTTGGGGATCACGCTTTCGACGATGCGATCGCCCGGCTGCACGCCGCAGCGAAAGAGGAACGCTTCCTTCTCGAAGCGCACCTTCCATTGCCTGGTGGCGGCAGCACGTTGCTGGGCGTGTTCGAGCTTGGCTTTGGCGGCCAGCATGGCTTTCTGTTCGACCAGTGTCGAAGGCGGCTGGCCGGTGGGCGTGGGCGACATCTTCTTGCGGCGCAACGCATCGGCGGCATCCTGGTAGCGGCGCTGACAGCGGTCGCATTGCGTCTTCCAGTATGCGGGTTGTGTGTGGTTGATCCAGGAGGCGGTGGCATTGACCTCGGAGTTACCCGACTGCAGGGCGGCCCGGATTTTGTCCGCCATGGTCAGCAGAAAGGCTCGCAGCTCGAGCAGTTCGGTGATGGATTGAACGTTGGCTGAGCCGGGCATGGCGATCCTAAGGAAAAAACATATTTAGCCACGAAGGCACGAAGGACACGAAGAATGCGTTTAGCGGGCGAGCTTGCTCGCCCAACGCGGAGCAAGCTCCGCGGCTAAACAGGGATGACTCAATCAATGGCCATGGGTTTTCTTTCTTATCGTTGCTTGAGGTATTCTTCAATGTGCCTGGCCTTGCGGGTCAGGACGCGGGCGTGTTCGTCGCTCTGTTCCAGGAATCGGGCCAGGCTGCGGCTGATCTGCTCGAACGACTCGCTGAACTTCTGCTGCTCCTGGTCCTGCCAATCGCTTTCCAGGCGGCGCATCTGGGCCCGCAGACCCTGCAGCATCTCGGTCAGGCTCTGGTTGAAGCGGGTGAGAGTGCGGGCGAAGCGTTGCAGTTGCTCGGGATCGACGTGTGCTTTGGCCATGTGCGATCGCCTCGTTTTCAGCCGCCGGGTGGGCGTGGAGTGGGCAGCGTTAAGTTGATTGTAACAGGCAGGATACGCCCCGGTCACCCCCGGAAGTTACAGCGGATCGCCCGGGCGCTTGCCGCTGCGGCGATAGGCGGCCCGCTGTTTGGCGTATTCCTGCGGATTCACCGGCAGGTCCGGCTCGGCCTCGCCCTGCTGCACCTGCTCGTGCAGACGCTTGAGATAGGGCACGCACCACTGGCATCCCGTGCCGGCCGAGAGACATTCGCTGATCCGGCTGGCCACCAGCGGCTGCTCCCGCCGGCAGAAGTTGACGATCTTCCGCTTGCTGACGTGGAAACAGAGGCAGACCAGGTCGTCGTCGTGCATGGTGGAGTATAGCCACGTGCCATGTGCCATGAGCCACGAGGGAAGGAAAATCGCGCCACCCCGCATGGCTCGTGGCTAGTGGCTCGTGGCTGTCTGCCATACAATCCCCCCATGCCCGCGCCGCAGCAACTGCCCTCAGCTTTCGCTCGCCTGATCGAGCAACTGCAAACCCTGCCCGGGGTCGGTTCACGCTCGGCCCATCGCATCGCCTTCCATCTGCTCAAGTCGCCCCCGGAAGATGTCAATCGCCTGGCGGCGGCCCTGCACGATTTCAAGAACGACCTGAAAGTCTGCTCCGAGTGCGGCAACGTCACCGAGGCGGACCCTTGCCCCATCTGTGCTGATGACAAGCGCGATCCGGCCACCATATTGGTCGTCGAGCAACCCACCGACATCGCCGCCCTGGAGCAGACCGGCATCTATCGCGGCCGCTATCACGTGCTGCTGGGCCGCGTCGCGCCGCTGGAGGGCATCGGCCCCGGTGAGTTGAACGTGGAGCGCCTCATCGAGCGGGTCAAGCGCGGCAACGTGCGCGAAGTGATTCTCGGCACCAATCCCACGCTGGAAGGCGACGGCACCGCCCTGCTGCTGCAAGAACAACTGCACGAACTGGGCGTGCGCATCACCCGCCTGGCCCGCGGCCTGCCCACCGGCACCTCGCTGGATGGCCTTTCCAAGGCGGTGTTATCCGATGCCCTGCAGGGTCGGGGAGATTTTTAGCAGTAAAGCCACGAGCGATTAGCCATGAGCCACCAGGGGCTTGCCTGTTTTTCCCCCCTCGTGGCTCGTGGCTAATCGCTCGTGGCTTTCCTCTCAATATCCGATACTATTTGCTGGGACGTTTTCTGTCATGAATGGTGTGACCGCGCTATGAGAATCGACACCGGCCAGCACATGCGGATTGACCAGCGGATGAAGCTGGCTCCGCGCATGATCCAGTCCATGGAGATCCTGCAGATGCCGATGCAGGCCCTGGAGGCTCGCCTGGAGCAGGAACTGGCCAGCAACCCCACGCTGGAGATGGTCGAGCCCGGGGCGGACGCCGAGACGCTGGAGGCGGAGAAGAAACAGGAGGACCGCGACAGCCGCGAATCCGAGCGCGAGCTGGTCGTGCACGAAGGCACCAAGTCCGACGGCAACGCCGACGACTTCGAGCGACTGACGAACCTCTCCGAAGAGTACGGCGAAAGCTTCGACACCCAGTTTGAGACCGGCGAAAGCTACAGCCGCCGCCGCACCGGCAGCGACGGCGAACGCGACGCCAAGATGGACGCCCTGTCCAACACCGCCGCCCGCGGCATGTCGCTGTACGATCAGTTGATCAACCAGTGGCATCTGGCCGAAGCACCTTCGCCGCTGGACGAGGCGGGCGAGTTTCTCATCGGCTTCATCGATGCCGACGGCTATCTGCGCACCAGCGAGCAGGACTTGCTGGCCCAGAAGCCGGCCCACCTGACCGCTGAGCAGTTGCACGAAGCCTGGGGCATGCTGCAGCAGTACCTTGAGCCGCCCGGCCTGGCTGCACGTGATTTGCGCGAGTGCCTGCTGCTGCAGATCGACGCCCGCATGCGACAGGACGATCAGTTGGATCTGCTGGTGGAGCGCAAGCTCGTTTCAGATTATCTCAAGGATGTGGAAGCGAATCGTCTGCCGCATATCGCGCGGGAGGCGGGCCTGGACATCGAGCAGGTCAAGCGGGCCATCGCCAACCTGCGCCAGTTCCATCCCCATCCCGGCCGCCTGCTCAGCGACGACAGCCCGCGCACCATCACGCCCGACGCCATCATCGAATACGACGAGCAGCAGGACGCCTACGTGGCCACGCTCACCAACAGCCGCATGCCCGCCCTGCAGATCAGCTCCACCTATGCCAACATGGCCCGCGACAAACAACTGGACCGCAAGACGCGGCAGTTCGTGGGCAATCACCTGTCCAACGCCCGCTGGCTGATCGACGCCATCCAGCAGCGCAACCACACACTGCTGCGCGTGATCAACGTGGTGCTGGCCGCCCAGCGCGATTACTTCGATCAGGGCAAGGCGGCCCTCAAACCGCTGCCCATGACCACCGTGGCCGATCAGTTGGGCATTCACGTGGCCACCGTCAGCCGGGCGGTCAACGAAAAGTACATCCAGACCCCGCGCGGCATCGTGCCGCTGCGCATGTTCTTCTCCGGCGGCACCGAGACCGAGGCTGGGGATGCCATGAGCTGGACCGCCGTGCAGGCCAAGCTCAAGCAGATCATCGATGCCGAAGATAAGAGCGACCCGCTCAGCGACGACGCCCTGGTCGAGCAGCTCAAGCAGCACGGCATCGAAATCGCCCGCCGCACCGTGGCCAAATATCGCAAGCAGCTCAATATCCCCACCGCCCGCCAGCGCCGCCAGTACTGAACCAAAAACAGATTGAGCCACGCAGGCACGAAGAGCACGAAGCAGGCGGAGCACACGAAGCGCACCAAGCACGGGCAGATGTAACAGTGCTCCCACGCTGTTTTTGCCCCCATCCGAAAGTCTTTTCTCTCAAAAGCTGTTATTAGTTTTCTAGAAAACTAATAACAGCTACAGGGGGGGGGGGAGACTGACAACGGGCGGCAGTGACATCTGGCGGCAAAACAGTGGAAGATGATGCTGAAGATGACCGGACCGACTGGTTCGGCTGCCTGGGTCTGGGGCAACTGGTGTCGCATTTCATCTTAGCGGCGAGGCAATGCATTGCGGACTCGGCGGTGCGTTGCGCCGCAGTTAAGTGCAGGCGCAAGACGATTGATGTCCGTTGCGCCAGCGCGCTGCCGCGTGACGCGGCGGTCACCGCGTCCCTCATATCATCACAACACGTTCCCCCATCTCCCCCATTTAGCCCCGCGCGAATACACGCGGGGCCGCCTTGTGTTTCATCATCCCCCCGCGCCCCCGGTGTATTCACCGGGGGCTAAATGTCCTCATCGAATGCGATTCATCAAGACAGGCCTCAATCGCCGGCCGGCTCACCTGAACGGTCTCCGCAAATTATCGCGCAGTTTGCGATTCGAAGTTCGTTCCACTTTGACGATATCGTTCTAACATTCCTTGCAGAGTTGTTCCCACAGCAAGGCGTGGCGGTCATCTACATTGATGACCACGATGGGCATGTCATTCGCTTGACTCAGTAAGCAAAGTAGGGGGTAGGGTTTAGGGAGTGGGTCAGGAATGAGTACTTGTCTTGCCATTCGATGACTCTGTGCCTTGGTCCCTTCTGGCCTGTAAGACCGCTATGATGACTTCATGCGTGCCATGCTTCTTGAACAGATCGGCGATATCGACTCGTCGCCGCTGAAGCTGCGCGATATCGATGCACCGCTACCCGGCAAAGGCGAGTTGCGGGTCAGGGTCAGCGTTTGTGCGGTCTGTCGCACGGATCTGCACATCATCGAAGGCGATCTGCCGCAGCAGAAGTTGCCGCTCGTGCCGGGGCATCAGATCGTGGGTTACATCGATCAAGTCGGCGAAGGCTGCACGCGTTTTCAGGGGCGGGTGGGCGATCGTGTGGGGATTGCCTGGCTGCGCAGCGTGGACGGCACTTGTCGCCTCTGTCAGCGCGGGTTGGAAAACCTGTGCCCCGAATCGCGCTACACCGGCTATCACGAGCACGGCGGATATGCGGAATACGCGGTAGCCCCGCAAGACTTTGTGTATCCGTTGGCTGATCTTCCGGGGGTGGATGACGCACACGTGTCGCCATTGTTGTGTGGCGGACTGATCGGCTACCGTGCCTTGGATCGCGCCGCTGTCCCCGATGGCGGCAAACTGCTGCTGGTGGGCTTTGGTTCGTCAGCCCATCTGGTGGCCCAGTTCGCCCGGCATCGCGGTTACGAGGTGTACGTGCTCTCGCGCACGAAGTCGCATCAGAAGATGGCCCTCGAGATGGGCGCGGCGTGGGCGGGTGATGATGCGGGGGATCTGCCGTGCAAGGTGGATAGTGCGATCCTGTTTGCGCCGGTGGGCAAGCTGATTCCGGGGGTGCTGGAAGTGCTGGATCGGGCGGGCACGCTTTCGATTGCGGGGATTCACCTGAGCGATTGTCCGCCGCTGAATTACGAGAAGCATTTGTTTTACGAGAAGCAGGTGCGTTCGGTCACGGCCAACACGCGCGACGACGCCTATCGCATGCTGCGCGAGGCGGCTGAGGCCAAGGTGCAGCCGATGGTGACGCTGTACGATCTGGCCGACGCCAACCGGGCCCTGGCGGACATGAAGCACAGCCGCACCGACGGCACGGGCGTGCTGCAGGTCGGCGGTTAACGGCGGTTTTTGCTACGATATCCCGATGAGCACAACCACCACCACGCAAAACCCCATTGCGGCCACCGACCCGGAAATCTGGCAACTGATCGATGCCGAGTCCAGGCGGCAGGCCACCACGCTGGAGATGATCGCCAGCGAAAACCACGTGTCCGCCTCGGTCATGGCGGCCATGGGTTCCTGTCTGACCAACAAGTATGCCGAGGGTTATCCCGGCCGGCGGTATTACTCGGGCACCGGTTTCTACGACGGCATCGAGCAGTTGGCGATCGACCGCGCCTGTGAACTGTTCGGATGCAAGTTCGCCAACGTGCAGCCGCACTCCGGCGCCAACGCCAACTTCGCCACCTTCCTGGCCCTGATGCAGCCGGGCGACACGTTCATGAGCGTGGTGCTGTCGGAAGGCGGGCACCTGACGCACGGTTCGCCGGTGAATGTCTCGGGCCTGTGGTTCAAGCCCGTGCACTATCCGCTGGTCAAGGACGAATCACGCAGCGACTGCGGCTACATCGACTACGACGAAGTGGCCCGCCTGGCCAAGGAGTGCAAGCCCAAGATCATCATGTGCGGGTACTCCGCTTACCCCCGCACGATCGATTTCAAACGCTTCCGTGAGATTGCCGACTCCTGCGGCGCGCTGCTGGTTTCCGACATCGCACACATTGCCGGGCTCGTTGCGGCCGGCGAGCATCCGTCGCCGTTCGGCCACGCCCACGTGATCACCACCACCACGCACAAGACCCTGCGCGGCCCGCGCGGCGGGTTGATCATGACCGACGATCCCGAACTGGCCAAGGCCATCAACAAGGCGGTCTTCCCCGGCTGCCAGGGCGGCCCGCTGATGCACATCATCGCGGCCAAGGCGGTGTCCTTCGGCGAAGCGCTCAAGCCCGAATTCAAGGACTACGCCAAGCGCATCGTCCGCAACGGCAAAGCCCTGGCTGCAGCGCTCACCAAGCGCGGCCAGAAGCTCAGCTCCGGCGGCACCGACAATCACCTGGTGCTGGTCGATCTGCGCCCCAACTTCCCCGACCTCACCGGCAAGCAGGCCGCCACCTGGCTCGAAAATGCCGGCATCGTCACCAACATGAACACGGTGCCCAACGAGCAGCGGTCGCCCCTGCAGACCAGCGGTGTGCGCCTCGGCACTCCCGCCCTGACCACGCGCGGCCTGAGCGAAACGCACATGGACACAATCGCCGGTTGGATCGATCGCGTCCTGCGCAGCAACGGCGACGAAGCAACCGCCAAAGCCATCCGCGCCGACGTGGCCGCCCTGTGCGCCAAGTTCCCCATGCCGCATTAACCCCCGCCCCCGGAAGTGGGCGTGTCTCAACTCCCTCTCCCCATGGGAGAGGGATGGGGTGAGGGCCGATGTTCTATGCGGCTCGTCATCGGCCAGCGACGCGTTGCGTCGCAGCCAAGGGGAACAGGGGGCTTCTAAATCAGTCTGCGGCTTGACGTTACACTATTCAGCGTGAGCCAGCGGCGTCTGATCATTGTCCCGGCGTTCAACGAAGCTGCCATCATCGGCCGCGTCGTCGATGACATTCTGCTGACCCTGCCCGACTACGATGTGGTGGTCGTTGACGACGGCTCAACCGACGGCACCGCCGACTGCGTCCCTGCCCGGGCCAAGGTGCTCAAGCTGCCCTTCAACCTCGGCATCGGCGGAGCCATGCAGACCGGCTATCTCTACGCCGCCGAGCACGGCTACGACGTGGCGGTGCAAGTTGACGGCGACGGCCAACATCCCGCTGAAGCCGTGCCGCAGTTGGTTGAAAAACTGGATACTTCCGGGGGCGGGGGCGGCGCAGACTTGGTGGTCGGCTCGCGCTTCCTCCAAGACACCGGCTACGAGCAGCAGCCGGCGCGCGTGTTGGGCATTGCGGTGCTTGCGGCGCTGTTGCGGTTGCTGACCCGTCGCCGCTTCACCGATTGCACCAGCGGCTTTCGGGCTGCCAACCGCCGCGTGATCGAGCTGTTTGCCCAGTGGTATCCCGATGACTATCCCGAGCCGGAGGTGATCCTGCTGCTGCACCGGGCCGGTTATCGCATCGAAGAGTGCCCGGTGGAGATGCTGCAGCGGCGGACGGGCCAGTCGAGCATTCCCTTGCTGCGGGGCATTTTCTACATCATCAAAGTATCCCTGGCCCTGCTGCTGGACACCGTGCGCGATCCCTGGCCTTCGTCCCCCTCTCCTCCTGGGAGAGGGGTTAGGGGTGAGGGCGGAACTTCACGTGGGCCGGATGATGACCGAAAGGCATGAATTGCAAAACATATGGCACAATGACTTCGGCCCTCACCCCAGCCCTCTCCCAGCGGGAGAGGGAGTAAGAACAAGGAGACTCACATGGATCTGAGTCGCAATTTGATCGTGCTGGCCATTGGGGCGTTGATTCTTTTCATGGCGGTGCGCAGTCTGCGGGCCGGTCGGCTCAAGGAGCGTTACGCCCTGTTGTACGTGTTCCTGGGCATGCCGTTCCTGGTGCTGGCGGTGTGGCGCGAGGGCATGGCCCTGCTGGCCCAGTGGCTGGACATCGACTACCGCACGCTGGCCTTGATGATGGTCACCACCTTCGTGGTCGTGATGAACCTGAAGCTGCTAAGCATGTTGAGCGTGCAGGAGCGCAAGATCAACGAGCTGGCCCAGCGTCTGGCGATACGCGGTGAATCGACGCAGCATGACCACGAGGCGACGGGAGGCGCGTGAGCGAGTCGGACGATCATCTTGTGCATCACCGCAAGCTGCGCGAGCGCCGGGCCATTCACACCTCGCTGGCGGGCATCGCCTTTCAAGGCGTTTACGCCCTGGGCCAGTTCGTGGTCATGGCCTTGCTGTTTCGCTATCTCACTCCCCAGCGCTTCGGCATGTGGCTGACGATCTACTCGCTGACCGCATGGGTCGCTTTCACCAAGTTCGGCCTGCAGTACGCGCTGTACACCTCCCTGGGACACAGTGTCCTGACCGATCACGAAACCGCCCGCCGCGTGTTGACCAATGCGGCCGCGTTCGTGGCGATGACGGGAACGCTGTTAACCTTGCTGCTGGTCGTGGTGGGGCCGTATGTACCCTGGCAGGTGATCCTCAACGTGAAGGATGCGGACGCGGCTGTGGATATCAACACGGTGTGCGTGGTGGCGTTGGCGGTGACGGCCATGGCCACGCCGATGATGATGGGCGGCCATGCCCTGCAGGCGGCGCAGCGCGGATGGGTGTCGCACCTGGTGGGCCTGGTCGTGCAACTGCTGATGATGGCCACGGTGACCGTCGGCGTCAGTCGCGATTGGTCATTGTCATGGCTGGCGGCGATTATCGTCTGTCCGCCGTTGGTTTCGGGCGTGGTGCAGTGGTGCTATGGTTTGTTCATGCGCGTGCTGCCCTGTCCCACGAGGGCGGCCCTGGACGCCACGGTGATGCGGCGGCTGCTTGCGGCGGGCTTTTTGTTTGTGTGGCTGGACGTGGCGACGGTGACGCTGCTGCAATCGGGGCCGTTGATCGTCAGCCAGTTGCACGGCCCGGAAGCGGTGGTGCCCTACGGCGCGGCGTACCGGCTGGTGGGTTTGATGTTCGTGGTGTTCATGGTGGTCTGCTATGCGTACTGGCCGGCCTACAGCGAAGCCAGCCGCCGCGCGGATTCCGCCTGGATCGTGCGGGGGTTGATGCGTTCGCTGCTGATCGTGCTGGGTATCTGGCTCAGCGGGACGGTGGTGATTCTGGCGATCGGTCGGCCGTTCATCGATTGGTGGTTGGGCGCCGAGGCGGTGCCGAGTTGGGGCACGTTGTGGGCGGCGGTGTTCTCCGGGTTGACCTACGGCCTGTACGTGGCGGTCAGCACACCGCTCAGCGGCATGGGGCGACTGCGCCCGCAATTGATCACAGCGGCGCTGGTGGTGGGAATCTATGCGATCAGCGGCGTGATCGGTTGTGCCTGGTACGGCGCGGCAGGCTTGTTCTTCGGACTGGCTGTCGCCACCGCGGCGGGCGCAGTGATTAATGCGATGTTTCTCAGGTCGGCCCTGGGCCGGACGCCGGCGGCGTCGGCGGCTGATCACGATCGGGTAGGATAGGCCCCGATGCTCAATCGCGTGGATTATCTGGTGGTTGGATCGGGCCTGACGGGCGCGGTCATCGCACGTCATCTGGCCGACGCCGGGCGCGAAGTGCTGGTGGTCGAGCGTCGGGCCCACGTCGGCGGCAACGTGCACGATCACACGCACGAGAGCGGCATCCGCGTGCACACCTACGGCCCGCACTACTTTCGCACCTCGTCCGAGCGCATCTGGGAGTTCGTCGGTCGATTTGCCCAGTTTTACCGCTACGAAGCGAAGGTGATGACCGATATCGATGGACAACTGGTGTCCTGGCCCGTGCTGGGGCGCTACATCCGCGAGCAGGTGGGGGATGACTGGAAGCCGACGTTCACCGGCAAGCCGAGCAATTTCGAAGAGGCCGCCCTGTCGCTGATGCCGCGCGTGATCTATGAGCGCTTCGTCAAGGGCTACACGGAAAAGCAATGGGGCGTCCCAGCCACGCAACTGGATGCCGAGCTGTGCAAGCGATTCACCGTGCACCACGACGACGACCCGCGCTTCACGCCGGACCGCAAATATCAGGGGCTGCCCGTGCCCGGATACGCGGCAATGATGAGCCGGATGCTGCAAGGCATCGAGGTGCGGACGAACATGCACTTCGATGCGGATGAATCGCGCGGCGTGGCAAAGCGCATGTTGATCTACACCGGGCCGATCGATGCGTTCTTCGGTTACGACCTTGGGCGGCTGGATTATCGCGGGCAGCAGCGCACGCATCAGTGGCAGGCGGATACGGATCTGAAGTATCCCTGCGGGCAGGTGAACAATCCCTCGCCCCAAGCCGGGCCGCACATCCGCACGCTGGAGTGGAAGCACATGATGCCGCCCGATGCACAGCCGGTTCGCGGGACGCTGCTGACGCGCGAGACGCCCTTTACGCCGGACGATCCCGACAGCTACGAATATCCCATGCCCGATCAGAGCAATCGCAAGCTGTACGAGCGTTACCGTCAGCGGGCCGACGCCATGGAGCGCGTACTGATCGCCGGGCGACTGGGCGAGTACCGTTATTACGATATGGATCAGGCCATCGGGCGCGCCATGTTGCTGGCCGAGCGGCTGCTGGAGGTTTGATATGGCAGGCGCTGACGCGGGTGGCCCAATCGTGATGGCGGTGGTGGTGACGCACAATCGGCTGGACATGCTGCGCCAGTGCGTCGAGGCCCTGCGCACCCAGACGCGCCGGCCCGATCGCCTCATCGTGGTGGACAACGCCAGCGAACAGGACACCGCCTCCTGGCTGGCCGCCCAGAGCGACCTGATGCACGTGCGGCAGGACAACCTCGGCAGTTCGGGCGGGCAGTACACCGGCATCCGCATCGCCTGTGATCAAGGCGCGGATTGGGTCTGGTGCATGGACGACGACACCTGCCCGCTGCCCGAAGCGCTCGAGAAACTGCTGGATACGCCGCAACTGCACGAGCCGGACACCGTGTTTCTGGCCAGCGTCGCCGAGTGGCGTGACGGCTCGGTGCACGAGCACAATCGTCCGAACTGGCACTTTCATCCACTGCCCGATGCCCGCCTGGCGCCCGATCAGCCCCCGGCCTCGATCACCGGCAACACGTTCGTGTCACTGCTGCTGCGCATCAAAGCGGTGCGACAATTCGGGCTGCCCCTGAAGGATTTTTTCATCTGGTACGACGACGCGGAATACACCACGCGCTTGAGCCGGCGCGGCAAAGGTTACGTGGTGCCCGCCAGCCGCGTGCAGCACCTGACCCCGGGTAACGTGCAGGAGCCTTTGGATCTCAACTCGCCCGGCAGCTACTTCAAGCACTGGTACGGACTGCGCAACATGATGGTGTTTCATCGCCGCCGCCCCGCACCGAAGATTCTGATCCCCGGCTACCTGGCGTGGAATTTTTCCCGCTATGCGGTGAGGCTGTGGCATCGGCCCAAGGGTTGGAAGTTGATCGGCCGCATGCTGCGCGGGCTTTTCTGGTTCCCCCGTGTCACTTTTCCCGATGCGCCTGTCGGGACAGCGAGCAAACGATGACTGACGCTGGTGATAACCCGTCACAGGCTCGGCTGATCGGCGCGGTTGTGCCCACCTTCTGTCCGGATGACGCCCTGGAAGACCGCTTGCGCGCTTTGCGGCCGCAGGTCGATCGCTTGTGTTTGGTCGATGACGGATCTTCGGCGGAGGTGCGTGACCGACTGAACGACATCGCAAGCAAACTCGATGCGATGCTGCTATTGCAAACGGATAACCGCGGTATCGCGGCGGCCTTCAACCGCGGCGTGGCGACCTTGCACGAGGCGGGTTGCGATCGCGTGCTGCTACTGGATCAGGATTCGCGGGTTGAGGACAATCTCGTGGCGCGGCTGACGGAATTATGGAACGCGCAAGGCGATCAGCAGATCGGTGTGCTGGCCGCCAACTACCAGGACAGCGCCGGCCGGCCGGGTTATGCCGTGCCCCGGCAGGTTGACGTGTCGCCCATCCCCTATGCCATCAGCTCCGGCTCGCTGGTGGCGGTCGGGCAGTGGCAAGCTGTGGGCGGTTGCGATCAAGCGTTGTTCATCGACGGCGTGGATATCGACCTGTGCCTGCGCTTGCGCGCGGCGGGGTGCCAAGTGTTGGCCACGCGCCAGACATTGCTTGCTCACCACGTCGGTCACCAGCGGGTGTACCGCGTGTTGGGCAAGACCTTCTCCATGTCCGGCCACTCCCCGCTGCGCCGCTACTACATGGCCCGCAACCAGGTGATTCTTTTCGCCCGCCATCTTGGGCGATTCCCCGGCTTGATGATCAAACTGGCGTGTGTGTCCGCCGCGCAGTGGCTGTTGATGGCGTTGCTGGAAACGCGGCGCTGGGCCAAGTTGCGGGCAGTCTGTCTGGGACTGGTGCATGGCTTGACCGGAAGGCGCGGACGGTTGCAGCCGCGGCGGTGGATGGTCGATGCGACAGCGGGAGGGCGCCAGTCATGAGCGAGCCCCGCGTTGCAGCCGTGGTGTTGAACTGGAAGCGAGCGCCCGACACGATCGCCTGTGTGCACTCGCTGCAGACATCGCAGTGGCCGGTGACGCCGATCGTGGTGGACAACGATTCACAGGACGACTCGGTGGCGGCGATCCGGGCCGCGCTGCCGTCGGTGACGCTGATCGAATCAAGCGCCAACCTGGGTTTTGCCGGCGGCAACAACCTGGGCATCCGTGCCGCCATGCAGCAGGGCTTCGACTTTGTGCTGCTGATCAACAACGATGCGACCGTCGCGCCCGATACGGTGGGCGTGATGATGTACGGCGTCCTGGCTGATGAAAAACGCGGCGCGGTGGGGGCCACGATCTACGAGATGACCGACCCCGACCTGGTGCAGAGTTCCGGCGGCGGCTGGTACAACCTGTGGTTAGGCATCGGCTGGACGCCACGCTCGGGAGGAAGACTGGACTACATCACCGGCACGTGCCTGCTGCTGCGCTGCGCCGCACTGTCCGAGGTCGGCCTGCTGGACGAGAAATTCTTCTTCTACTTCGAGGACACCGATCTCTGCTGGCGATTGCGCCGCGGCGGCTGGACCTTGGCGATCGCATCGGGCGCGAAAGTGCTGCACGCGGGCTCCGCCACGGTGGGCAGTGGTTCGCCCACGCAGGGACGATACATGGGGCGCAGCTACGTGCGCTTCCTGCGCAAGCACGCGCCGGTGCCGATCGTAGCCGCGATCATCGGCGGCATGGGCAAAGTGGCGATCGAGTTGTATCGGCGGCGTTGGCCGGTGGCGCGAGGGTTTATCGCGGGCTGGTGCGCAGCCTGGCGGGAGGGGCGGCCGTGAAAGTGCTGCACGTAGGCAAGTTCTATCCCCCGCACGCCGGCGGCATCGAGCGCTTCAACGCCGACCTGGCCGAGGCGCAGGTGCGGGCCGGGCATGAGGTGACGGTGCTCTGCCATCAAAAGCCAGGGCAGGCAGGCAAGCAGGTGCAGCGCGAAGGCGTGCACGTTTGCCGCGTGCGCACATTGGGACAGTTGCTGTACGTCCCGCTGAGTCCGGCTTTTCCGTTGGCGCTTGGACGATTGGTCCGCAGTCAGCGTCCCGATGTCATCCATCTGCATTTACCTAACCCGGCTGCATGTTGGGCGCTGCTGAGTCCAGCCGCGCGGCGTGTGCCGTGGGTGCTGCACTGGCATGCGGACGTGGTGGCCTCGCGCATCGATCGCCGCTTGATCGCCGCGTACAGTCTCTATCGTCCGCTGGAACAGGCCTTGTGCCGCCGGGCCGCCATCATCATCGCCACCTCGCAAACGTACCTGGATGCCAGCGAACCCCTGCGACGATGGCGCGACAAGGTGCAAGTGGTGCCGCTGGGTCTGGACGGTCGCCGCCTTGCGGAACCGACGGAACCATCGCTGGCCTGGGCCCGGCAACAGTGGCCCGCCGATGCGTTTCGCCTGTTGATGGTGGGAAGACTGACCTACTACAAAGGTCACAGCGTGCTGTGGGATGCGCTAGAGCGCACGGACAGCGCCTGCGTCTGCGTGGTGGGCGAGGGCGGTCTGGAGCGACCATTGCGGCAGCGAGCGGAGAGCGAAACACTGCGGCGAAAGGTGGCTATGCTGGGCGGCTGCGACGATCAACAGTTGCGCAGCCTGCTGGCCACGTGCGATGCGCTGGTGCTGCCGAGCGTGGAGCGCACGGAAGCCTTCGGACTGGTGCTGCTGGAAGCGATGGCCTGCGGCAAGCCCGTGATCATCAGCGATCTGGCCGGCTCAGGCATGACAGAGGTGGTGGAGGCCGAGCGCACGGGTCTGACGTTCACCACGGGTGACGCCGCGGGATTAGCGCATGCAATCGAACGATTGGCCGGCGACCGACAACTGGCAGCAGCGATGGGCCGGCGCGGCCGGCAGCGCTTCGCCGAGCATTTCGAGATCGACAATGTGCGGCAGGCGATCGACGGGGTGTACGAGAAGCTGATCGATCGTGCCTGAAGATTAAGAAAATCAGCCACGAAGGCACGAAGGACATAAAGGCAGACACTTCATACAGACTGCATGCTGAGTTTGTAACTATCGATAGCACAACCAGCATCAATCATTATCTGTCTTCGCTTAGCCCCCGGTGAATATACCGGGGGCGCGGGGGGATGATGCGACGAAGGGCGGCCCAGCGTGTGTTCACGCGGGGCTCAATGGGGGAGAGGGCGGCCGGTTTAGGGTTGACGCAGGGGGAGATTTTCGTTGGTGGGTTTGTTGCCGGCATTGCTGTCCACCAGGGAGCGGTCGGCGACGAAGTTCAGGTCGAGGCCCTGCTCGTCAATGCTGCCACCGTTGAGGTCGGTGACGCGAACTTTGAGGCGGTACTGGCCGACGCTGAGGCGGGCGGGCAGCGTGATCAACTGCACCACGAAGAAATCATGGCGACGATTCGAGGAAACGTCGTTGATCTTCACCGGCTCGTTGCGCCAGACGGCCAGGCCGTCCGCGGAGTAGAGGGTCAACTCCTGCTGCAGATCAACGTGGAAGCGATCGCCATCGCGCTGGACGGGCTGAAAGTGTTCGAGTTCGAGATAGACGATCATCTTCTGGTCGCGGCCGGCCAGGAAGGTGGTGGACTCGAACGGCTCATAGACGCCGAAGCCCATGACGCGGCGGCAGACGGTCAGATGACGGATGGCGACCGGCTGCTGCCCGAACAGTTCATCGAGCTGGGCGTCGAGGGCGGAGCGATCGATGCGGCCGGCGTTGGCGAGCATCTGGGCCTGGGTGGTGGTCAGCAGTTGATGGTAGAGACGCACCGCGTCCTGCTGGTCGGGAGACAGCGGCTCGAGGAAACGGGTGTCGAGCTGGAGGTCGGGGTCGGCGAAGCTGAGCGAGACGGCTCGCAGGGCGCGGGCGAGGTTGTTGTCGTCGGCGGCCTGGATGCGGTTGTAAAGGACGGCGCTGATGTCGGGCGGAGTGGAACTGTTAGCGGCGGTGGTGATGGGGGGGGATGCCACCGGTGCTCCTGGTGATGCTACGGACTGCTGGGCCTGGGTATTGGCACTTGCGGGGGCTGTTGTAGGTGCGAGTGATCCGGGGTCACTTCCGGGGGTTCCGGGGGTGAGCCACATGACGTCGTTGGCGATGGGCGGA
>CAYYGM010000018.1:0-21744 GCA_964471555.1 uncultured Phycisphaeraceae bacterium | reverse complement strand
GGTGATGCTTCGGACGGCTGGGCTGGGGTATTGGCACTTGCGGGGGCTGTTGTGGGGGCGAGGGATCCGGGGTCGGACCCGGTGGTCCCGGGGGTTCCGGGGGTTCCGGGGGTGAGCCACATGACGTCGTTGGCGATGGGCGGAGCCGACGGGCTGGCGGGCACGGTCGCGGCGTTGGCTAACAGTTCGGACTGGGCCTGGATGGCAGCGGTGAGGGCGTCAGCCTGGGGATCGGACGCAGCGGCCTGCGAGGGCGCAGGAGCAGCGATGATGGCCTGCTGGTCCTTGGGGCCGGTGGCATCGCAGGCGGCCAGGGTGAGGGCCAATAGAACGGGTACCGTCGCGAAAAGAAACTGACGCATGCATGCCTCCTGCATTTGTTCCCACCAGGGCGGTGACTTGCGGGGTTGAGCCGGGTCACTTCCGGAGGGGGGTGCTCATCCATGAGCGGGGTGCGTCGGGGGATTCAGATTCAATTGATTTGATCGACCAATCGGGCGCAGAAACCTTCAAGATTCCGCAGGGATTGGCCTTGGCCGCGCTTGGCGCGGGCGTCGGCGTTCAGGATGTCCGCCAGCAGGCGACGCAGGACGTGCAGGTCGCAGCGCTGCAGGGCAGCCCCGAACAGGCGGCGACGATCGCCCCACTGCATCTTGAAGGTCTTGAGCACCTCGTCCTGTGAAACCCCCTCCGCCCGCATGCCCTGGGCCACCACCAGCTTACGCAGCAGGTCAGCCACGAAGTAGCCCACCAGCACGTCAGCCTGACCCGACAGATCGACCAGTTCGTGGATCTTGGCGATCAGCAAAGCTGCATTGTCATCCGCCAGGGCCGAGAGCACCGCCTCCTGCACCGCCCAGGCCTGCTCATCGCTACTGGCCCGCACGGTCTGCTGCACCAGGGCCACGTCGATCGGCTGATCCTCCGCCACCATCAGCGAGAGCTTGGCCAACTCCGCGTCGAGCTGCATCAGGTGCACGCCCACGCGCTGGACCAGTTCGCCGGCAGCCTGCGGTTGCAACGTGCGGCGATGCTCCTTGCGACAGCGGGCCATGGCCCAGTTGCGGGCTTCATCCTCCTTGGGCACATCGCAGCGGACCACCGCGCCGATCTTTTCGATCAGCTTGTCGAGCTTGCCCGGCCGCCAGACATCGCTGCGCACGACCAGCGTGGCGTGATCCACCGGCTCGGCGGCGTAGCGCTCCAGGGCCTGGCGATGGGTGGAGACGAATTGCTCAGCATCGTTGAGCACCACCAGCTTGTAGGCGGTCAGCAGCGAGTATTCGCGGATTTCGTCAAAGACGTCAGCCAGTTGTGCGGTTTTGCCATCGATGTGAATCGGATCGAGCGGGCCGTGCACGGCAACCAGGGCATCGCGCAACTGGTTGAGGCGGAGCTTCTGCAGCATGGGCTCGGGGCCGTGCAGGACGACGAAGCGCATCTGGGCGGTGAGGGCGACGGGTTTGGCGGGTGTTTTACGGGCCAAGCTCAACCTCCGCCCATCAAGTGGATGAGAATGACCGCGAAGGTCAGGGTGAGCATGAAGCTGCTCATGTCAGTGACGGTGGTGAGGATGGGGCTGGAGGCCATGGCCGGATCAATGTGCAGCCCTTTGAGTGCCAGGGGCACGGTGCCGCCGATGAGCACCGCCATGATGCTGTTGAGCAGGTAGGAGGCGCTGACGATGCAGGCCAGGGGCAGCAGATCCTGCTGGAACTGGCTATCGACCAGTCCCAATCGCATGGAGGCCCAGCAGAGGATCATGGAGACGATGCCGAGCATGATGCCGACGACCAAACCGTTGATGACACCGATACCGAAGTCGCGGGACCAGATGCGCAGGAAGTCGCCGGGGCGGACCAGGCCCAGTGCCAGCTCACGGATGGTGACGGCCACCGATTGATTGCCGGCCGCGCCGCTGAGGTTGGCCACCAGGGGCAGGACCACGGCCAGCAGCGTCATCTTGTGAATGATCGGCTCGAAGAACAGGATGATGGTCACCGACACGGTCGAGAGAATGACGTTGGGCAGCAGGAACGCCAGGCGTCGGAGCGTGCGCGACAACAGCGGCATGGAGCGCAGCTCTTCGCCGCCGATGATGCCGCCGAACTTGGCCAGTTGTTCATCGCTGCGTTCGCCGAGGGCCTCTTCGACCTTGGCCCGCTGCACGACGCCGGCCAGCACGCCGGCATCATCGAGCACAGGCACGGCGGAGAAGGGCACACGATCGAACAGGTCGTCCAGGTCGTTGAGCGACGTATGGACGTGGACGGTGATCGGGTCGCCGATCATCAATTGCGTCAGCAGCTTGCCGCGCGGCGAAAGGACAAGGCGGCGCATGGGCACGACGCCGATGAACTTGCCGACCTCATCGACGACGTAGAGATAGCGGAACTCATATTCCTGGCTGGACTCGGCTTTTTCGCGCAGCACGTGCACGACGGATTCGACATCCTGGTCTTTACGGAACACCAGCAGCTCGGTGATCATCAGGCCGCCGGCGGTGTCTTCGTCGTAGGCCAGACGCTTGCGGGCGTCGGCGGCTTCCTCCGGCGCCATCCTGGCCAGAATCGCCGCCGCGTCGTCCTCGTGCAGTTCGGCGAGCACGTCCGTCTGCTCGTCGCTGTCCATGGCGTCGATGATGGCGGCCGCGGTCTCGGGCTTGAGCTCTTCGAGCATGTCCGCCGCGTGTTCGTCGGCGAAGTGCTCCAGCAGGTCGGCCGCCAACTCCGGGTCGGCATGCGTGAGCATCTCCAGCATGTGCGTCTGGTGCTCTTCATCGAGGCGGGCGATGGTGTAGGCGGTGTCCTCGGGGGGCAACAGGTGCAGGAAATTGCACAGATACTCGGCATTGCCGGAGTCGATCACTTCCGCCAACTGCTGCCATTCGATGGTGATCGAGGCTTCGTGGCTCATGACGCACTCCCAGACGAACGAAGAAGGCGGCGAATCCGCGGCGGTTCACTTTAGGGTGTCGCGCCCGCATGCGGGTGTGTCTGCTGATTCGCACGGCCGACGCGCGGCCGTGGCACCCGAAACAGTAAACCAACCCCGGCAATCGTAGCAAAATGAAAACACCCCGGCCGCAGGAACCGGGGTGAAAAAAGTCAGGATCAACGAAACTTGCTACATCCACCCGCCCCGCCACCGCTACGAAGCGCCGCGACTTGTCGCGCTGCTGTAGAAATTCACGCCGAGGCTTGCGGCTCAGACTCGGTGGCTTCAGTCTCAGCCGCGGCGGCGGGCGCTTCGGTCTTGGCTTTGCGCAGCTTGGCGGCCCGCTCGCTGCGGCGGTTGGCGATCTCGCGGCGACGGGAGTGGCGGCCGGCCACCTGGGGGCCGTCTTCGCTGCCGGGCAGACCCACCAGTTGCAGAACGCACAGGTCGCCGCCGTCGCCGATGCGATGCTGGGCCAGCTTGATGATGCGGGTGTAGCCGCCATTGCGGTCGGCATAGCGGGGGGCGATTTCCTCGAAGAGCACCTTGCTGACACGGGGGGCGCTCATCAGCTCACCGTACTTGTTGCGCTTGACATCCTCGTCGTTCTCGGAGCGGACGATGAACTTGTCACCGCCGAGCATGGAGATGACGCGGCGACGGGAGGCCAGGTCGCCCTTCTTGGCGGCGCTGATGAGGCGCTCGACGAAGGGCTTGACGCTCTTGGCCTTGGGCAGCGTGGTGGTGATCTGGCCGTGGGCGAACAGGGACACCGCCATGTTGCGCCACAGGGCGATACGGTGATTGGTCTTGCGACCGAGGACGCGGCCGCGAACCTGGTGTCTCATGGCAAGGCTCCTTTCTTGACGGGGCGAAGGTCAGAGACGACGACCTCAGCCGGGCCACTCGTGTGCGCGAAGCCGCAAGCGGCAAGACACACACGGCAATGGGCGACACACGCGCCCGGGGCATCAATGGCCCCGATGTTCTCCCATCCCTCTTCTCTATTCCCTGTCACTCTTCTTCTTACTCAGCCGTCTGCTGAAGCTCGGCAGGCAGGTCCATGCCCAGCTCCAGGCCCAGGTCGGCCAGCTTGCGCTTCACTTCACGCAAGGATGTCTTGCCGAAGCTGCGGACCTTCAGCAGATCCTGATCGTTCATCTGCACCAGGTCGGCCACGGCGATCACCTTGGCGGACTCCAGGCAGTTGCTGGCCCGCACGGACAGATCCAGCTCGGTGATCGGCATCTGCAGCTTGCGGATCAGCTCTTCATCGACGCGGGCGGCAGCGGCGGCGGTTTCGCTGGCGGTCTGCTCGCCCAGTTCGAAGTACTGCACGAACGGGTTCAGGTGCTTGCGCAGGATCTTGGCAGCCTCGACCAGCGCCATCTCGGGGGTGACGGTGCCGTTGGTCCAGATTTCCAGCGTCAGCTTGTCGTAGTTGGTCTTCTGGCCGACGCGGGTGTCCTCGACCTTGTAGCGGACGCGGGAGACCGGCGAGTAGATGGCATCGACGGGGATGACGCCGACTTCCTGCTGCTCGGCCTCGTTGATCTGCTCGCTGGCCGGGACGTAGCCGCGGCCCTTCTGGACCGTGAACTCCATGTCGAAGTCGATCTGCTTGGTCAGCGTGGCCAGCACCTGTTCCTTGTTGTGGATGGTGATGGAGGTGTCCGCCTCGATCAGATCGCAGGTCACCTCGCCGGGGCCCTCAGCCTGCAGGCGCATGGTCTTGGACTCTTCACCCTCGAGCGAGACGATCATGTTCTTGACGTTGAGGATGATGTCGGTGATGTCTTCCTGCACGCCTTCCAGACTGGTGAACTCGTGGGGAGCGCCCTTGATCTTGATGCTGGTGACGGCTGCGCCTTCCAGGCTGGACAGCAGGATGCGGCGCAGGCTGTTGCCGACGGTGGTGCCGAAGCCGCGCTCGAACGGTTCGACGGTGAAGCGGCCGTAGGTGCCACTGGCCACGGAGGCATCGGGGACAACGCGGTGGGGAAGTTCCAGACCTCGCCAACGGATTCGCATGGCGGATTCTCCAAGTTGCGGCAGGTTTCGATATCCAACGAAACGGGCCCGGGATTCACGCTCATCATCTCACGTCGCCGCGCAGTGAGACTTGGCTTCTGCTCCCGAAGGCTCAATACAAAAAGTCGGTCGGTGCGACGATCCCTTACACGCGGCGGCGCTTGCGGGGGCGGCAGCCGTTGTGGGGGATCGGGGTGTGATCTTCAATGGCGGTGACCTTGAGGCCGGCGTTCTGCAGGGCGGTGACAGCCGACTCGCGGCCACTACCTGCGCCACGCACGCGGACTTCGACCTCCTGCATGCCCATCTTCTTGGCGGCAGCGGCGGCTTCCTCGGCGGCGCGGGTGGCGGCAAAGGGCGTGCTCTTGCGCGAGCCCTTAAACTGCACGGTGCCGGCCGACTGCCAGCAGAGCGTTTCGCCGTTGACGTCGGTGATGGTGATCAGCGTGTTGTTGAACGTGGCCTTGATGTGGGCGATGCCTCGGCTGACGTTCTTACGAATCTTCTGTTTCTTGGCCATGGGTTCCTCGAAGTTGCAGGCGCTGCCGGGGTTTCAGCAGCTCGCTTCGGTTTTCGGGTCAAAACGGGACTGGTGGTTCCGGGTGAATAAGACCGGGACCAACGGTCCCAGCTTTTGGGGGACGACGACGTCCCGGGGTCAGGAATTATTTCATACCTTTCACGGACTTCTTGCCGGCCACGGTCTTCTTGCGGCCCTTGCGGGTGCGGGCGTTGGTCTTGGTGCGCTGGCCGCGAACGGGCAGGCCGCGACGATGGCGGTCGCCGCGATAGCAGCGGATCTCGCGCAGGCGGCCGATGTTCTGGCTCACCTGGCGACGCAGAGCGCCCTCGACGATGTAGTTGGTCTCGATCAGGGAGGCGATGGCAGCCAACTGGTCTTCGCTCAGCGTGTGTGAGCGCGTCTGGCCGTCAATGTTGGCCTCCTTGAGAATCTGGTCGGCATGGTGGGGACCGATGCCGTAGATGTAGCGCAGGGCAATGCGAATGGGCTTGTTGTCGGGAATGTCGATGCCGACGATACGGGGCATGATTGAGTTCCTTCAAGTCAAGGCGGAGCAAGCTCCGCCGCTAAACGGTTCCGCTGGCGCGGAACGGGTTGATTTCATCAACCCTGACGCTGCTTGTGCTTGGGGTTGGTGCAGATCACGCGCACCACGCCTTTGCGGCGGATGATCTTGCAGTTTTCACAGATTCGTTTGACGCTGCTGCGGACTTTCATGGCTCAAACCTTACTTCCGGGGCCGGGGGCCGGGACTTAATGGCGGTAGGTGATCCGACCCTTGGACAAATCGTAGGGGCTGATCTCCACGGTGACGCGATCGCCGGGCAGAATGCGGATGTAGTGCATACGCATCTTGCCGGAGATGCGAGCGATGATCTCGTGGCCGTTCTCCAGGCGCACGCGGAACATGGCGCTGCGGAGGGCCTCGACGACTTCGCCTTCAAGTTGGATCGTTTCTTCCTTGGGCACGTTGCCTTTCGTCTATCGTCCGTCGGTCAGGATCTCGACGCCGTCCGCGGTGACAGCGACGGTGTGTTCATAATGAGCCGAGGGCTTGTGATCGACGGTGACCACGGTCCATCCGTCGTCGAGGGTCCGCACATCGCGGCTGCCGAGGTTGCACATCGGCTCGACCGCCAGGACCATGCCTTCCCGCAGCTCGATGTCGTTCCGCAACAAATCACGACTGACGAAGTTGGGGACTTTGGGTTCCTCGTGCATCTTCTGTCCGATGCCGTGTCCCACAAAGTCCCGCACCACGCCGTAACCCTGACTCTCGGCGTAGTTCTGCATCAGCCGTGCGACCTGGCTCCACTTTCGTCCGGGCCGCATGTTTTCAATCGCCAGTTCGAGCACGCGCTCGGTTTCCTGGCAGAGCTTACGCACCTCGGGGGCGACGTCACCGACCAAAACCGTGGTCGCCGAGTCGCCGCACCAGCCGTCGAGCTGCACACCGCAGTCGATGCCGACGATGTCGCCGTCCTTGATGCGCCGATCGTCGGCGATGCCGTGGACGACCACTTCGTTGACGCTGATGCAGATGGTGCTGGGGAAGCCTTCGCCGGGGCGATACGTCGGGTAGTTCTTGAACAACCCTTGGGCCTGATTCTCACGGATCAGGCGGTCGGCTTCCTCATCAATCTGCCGCGTCGTGACACCAGGCTCACACAGCCGGCGGCACCCATCCAGCACGCGACGGACCACCCGGCCCGCGGCGCGCATCTTTTCGATTTCCTGCCTGGTCTTGAGCCGGATCGCCATGTCATTTGCTTTCGCAGCTTGCCGACCAGGGTGAACCCAATAGTGTATCGAGAGCTAACATTAATCGCAACTCGATTCCATTCAAACACTTACGCTCAACGCCCACCACGGATCCTCGATCCGCCGCCACCGCCGCCACCGCCCAGGAAGCCCTGGTAGTTGCGCATCAGCAGGTTGGCCTCGATGCGCTGCACGAAGTCCAGCATGACGCTGACGACGATCAGCAGGCCGGTGCCGCCGAGGAACTGGGTGACCAGGTAGGGAATGTCGAACATGCGGGCCACGATGGTGGGCACCACGGCGATGACAGCCAGGAACCCGGCGCCCACGTAGGTGATGCGCTCCATCACGGTTTCCAGATACTCCGCCGTGCGCGGCCCGGGGCGCAGGCCCGGAATGAAGCTGCCGTGATCGCGCAGGTTCTCGGCCACTTCCTTGGGCTGGAACTGCACCGATGTCCAGAAGTAGCTGAAGAAGTAGATCAGGGCGATGTAGCAGACGGCGTAGAGATAGCCGTGCATGTTGACGAAGTTTTCAGCCAGGAAAGTGACGACCGCCCAGTAGCCGCGGTGGATGATGCCGGCATCGATGTCAGGGGCGAAGGCACGCTGAGCCATGTAACTGAGCAGCAGCGAGGGGAACATCATCAGCGAGCTGGCGAAGATGATGGGCATGACACCGCCGTGATTGACACGCAGAGGCAGGTAGGACTGCTGGCCGCCATAGACCTTGCGGCCGCGGGTGTGCTTGGCCTGCTGAATCTTGATGCGGCGCTGGCCCTGGGTGATGATGATAGCGCCGGCTACGACGATGACGAAGGCGGCCGTCAGGAAGATGACCGTGTCGATGCCGTAGGGCTTGGACATATCCCCGCCGGTGCGGGAGAAGCCGGCAGCGATGATGCCGATGGCGGCCGGCATACGGGCGAGGATGCCGGCGGTGATGATGAGACTGACGCCGTTGCCGATGCCGTACTTGTCAATCTGCTCACCGAGCCACATGAGGAAGACGGTGCCGGCAGTTAATCCAAGGATGCCGCAGAACCAGAAGACCGCGGCGCCGACGCCGTGCAGGTATTGGGCATAGACCAAAGGCGTGCCACCCTGGCTGCCGGGCGTGGAGAGGAACTTGAGCCAGAACGCCGCCTGGATGAGGCACAGACCGACGGTGGCGTAACGGGTGTATTCCTGAATCTTCTGCCGCCCCGCCGGACCTTCCTTCTGCAGTTGCTTGAGCGGCTCGTACACGCTGCCGAGCAACTGGAAGATGATGGCGGCGGAGATGTAGGGCATGATGCCCAGGCCGAAGATGGTGGACTGGCCGAGGTTGCCGCCGGTGAAGATGCCGACGAAGGCGATGAGGTTGCCGACCGCGCCTTCGCGGGCGCTCTCCGCCCAGCTCTGGATCGCCTGCTGATCGACGCCGGGCAGGGGAATGAAGCTGCCGATGCGATAGATGAACAGCATGGCCAGCGTGAACAGCAGTTTGTTCCGCAGGTCACGAATCTTCCAGATGTTCAGGAATGCCTGCCACATAGTTTATTTTCGATTTGCGATTTTAGATTTTAGATTTTTCTGATGCGTCTGACGTGTGTCGTCGCAATCTGAAATCTAAATTCTAAAATCTAAATTCCCCTGAAGAATCCCCTTACTCGATCACAGTAACGCTGCCTCCAGCCTTCTCGATCTTTTCCTTGGCGGCGGCGGAGAAACGGGCGGCGGTGACGGCCAGCTTCTTGGTGGTGTCGCCTTCGGCCAGGATCTTGACCGGCTTGCGGGTGTCGCGGAGCAGGCCGACCTTGACCAGCATGTCGGGGTTGACCTCGGCCCCGTCGTCAAAGCGGGCATCGAGGGCCTTGATGTTGACCACCGCATACTCGGTGCGGAACTTGGCGTTGCTGAAGCCGCGCTTGGGGAAGCGACGGAACAGCGGCATCTGGCCGCCTTCACGGCTGGCACGGACGGAACCGCCGAAACCGCTGCGCGAACCAGCGCCCTTGTGGCCGCGACCGGCGGTTTTGCCGTGACCGCTGCCGACGCCGCGCCCCACGCGCTTGCGCTTCTTGTGGGCTCCGACTTTCTCAGTGATCTCATGGATCATCATGGCGAGTCATCCTTATTTATGCACCGGCTTCAGTGGAGCCGGCTTCCGGGGCTGCGGACCCCGAATCCGTCACGGGAGTTTCAGGAGCAGTTGAGGCTTCGGGAGCAGCGGCACCTTCTTCACCACCGGCTTCACCACCGCGACGGCGACCGCCGCCACGGCGCGGGCCGCCCTTGCGGCCTCCCTTGTCCTTGCCCACCAGGTTCACCGGTGCAGCCGCCTTCTCGCTGCTGGCTGCCTTCTTGGGCATGTAGCGCTGGCCGACTTCCAACAGTTCGTCAACCGTGCTCTTGGCGATCTCGACGCCGCGCAGGCGAGCGATGTCCTGACGCAGACGCAGCTTGCTCAGGCCGTCAATCACCGCCTTGCAGAGATTCTTCTGGTTGGTCGAGCCGTAGGCCTTGGTCAGGCAGTCCTGGACGCCGGCCATTTCGAGCACGGCCCGCACGGTACCGCCGGCGATCACGCCCGTTCCCGGAGCGGCCGGCAGCAGACGCACCTGCGAGGAGCAGAACTTGCCGGAGACCGGGTGGGGAATGGTCGAAGCCTTCAGCTCCAGATGGACCATGTTCTTGCGGGCTTCCTTCTGGGCTTTCTCGATGGCGGCAGGCACGCCGGGCGCCTTGCCGTAGCCCAGGCCGATGTTGCCGCGGCGATCGCCGACGACGACCAGGGCGGCGAAGCTGAAGCGGCGACCGCCCTTGACCACGGTGGCGGTGCGGAAGATGCCGACCGTGGTCGATTCCAGTGACTGATGCTCTTCGATCATTTCTGCTGGCATGGGTATTTCCTCGGACCCGGCCCGCTCAAAGCGGGCCTCGCCCCGTTGCGATTAAAACTTCAAACCTCCCTCACGGGCGGCGTCGGCCAGGGCCTTGACTCGGCCGTGGAAGCGGAAGCCGCCACGGTCGAAGGCGACCTGGGAGATACCGGCAGCCTTGGCCTTCTCGGCGATCAACGTGCCGATCTTCTTGGCGGCCTCGACGTTGCTGCCCTTGTCCAGGCCGGCCTCCAGCGAACCGGCGCAGGCCAGCGTGTTGCCGGTCATGTCGTCGATCAACTGCACGTAAATGTGCTTGCTGGAGCGGAACACGGCCAGGCGCGGGCGCGGCGTGGTGCCGATGATGCGTTTGCGCAGCCCGCGCCGGCGACGGTTGCGGCGGACGGTTTTGAGTTGGTTGCGGTCCATGGCTTGTTACGCTCAACAGTGTGCGGTTAGCGGGATCAGGACGAGGTTCCGGCAAAGGCTTTGCCCTGCTTGCGGACAATGTGCTCGTCGGAATACTTGATGCCTTTGCCGTTGTAGGGCTCGGGCGGACGCTTGGCCCGGATCTCGGCGGCACACAGGCCGACCTTCTGCTTGTCGGGGCCGGAGACTTTGATCTTGTTGCCGTTGATTTCGACCTTGACGCCGGGGGGGATGTCGACGACTTTGGCGTCGGCGTAACCGACGTTGAGCTTGACGATCTTGCCCTGAAGCTGGGCGTTCCAGCCGACGCCGACGATCTCCAGTTCCTTGGAGAAGCCCTGGGTGACGCCCTTGAGCATGTTGGCGATCAGGGCGCGGGTCATGCCGTGATAGGCGCGGGCGGCGCGGGAGTCGTCCTTGCGTTCGACGATGACGTGGCCGCTGTCGACCTTGACCGAGACCTCGGGGCGGTGCTGGTAGGTCAGCTTGGCCGAGCCTTTCTCGACGGTGACGGTGCGGCCGCTGACGCTGACCGAAGCGCCGCCTTCGATGGTGACCGGTTTTTTGCCGATGCGTGACATTGGGTTGCCTTCCGATGGGCGAGCAAGCTCACCCGCTAAACATTCACGATCATTCCACGGTGCACAGCAGTTCGCCGCCGACTTTCTGCTCGCGGGCCTGGCGGTCGGAGAGCACGCCGCGCGAGGTCGAAACGATGGCGATGCCCATGCCGGCCAAGGGGCGAGGCAGTTCGTCCACCTTGCTATAGACGCGGCAGCCGGGCCGGGACTGGCGGCGAAGGGTATGAATGATCTGCTCGCCGTGGGGGCCGTACTTCAAGTCGATGCGCAACACGCCTTGACGACCGTCGTCGATGACGTCGTAGCCGTTGATGTAGCCCTCCTCCTTGAGCACCTTGGCGATGCCGGTGCAGATCTTGGAGTTGCGAATGCGCACCTGGGGCTTCTTGGCGGCTGCGGCATTGATCAGTCGCGTGAGCATGTCGGCGATGGGGTCGCTCAGGGCCATATTGGGGTCGTCTCCGTCGTAACGTCCGGCGGTTCAAGCCGGAATCGTGATCACCAGGAAGCTTTCTTCATCCCGGGGACTTTGCCTTCCAGGGCCAGTTCACGCAGCTTGATGCGCGAAATCTTGAACTTGCGGTACACACCGCGGCTGCGTCCGGTCAGGGCGCAGAGGTTGTGAATCCGCGTGGGGCTGGCGTCGCGGGGCAGCTTCTGCAGGGCGGCGTAGTCGCCTTCCTTCTTGAGCTTGCGCCGCAACTCCGCGTATTTCTCCACGGTCTTGCGGATCCGTTCCATGCGTAATGCGGTTGATTTACAGGCCATACGAAACTCCATTGCCGGGTTGCGGCCAGGTTGCTCAGTTGCGCTTGGCGTCCTCCTCGCGGACGAACGGGAAGCCCAGTTCACGCAGGAAAGCCCGCGACATTTCGTCGTTGCTGTTGCGGAACGTCATGGTGATGTTCATGCCGTGCACGAACTGGACGTTAGCCATGTCAACTTCAGGGAAGATGCCCTGCTCGTTGACGCCGAAGCTGTAGTTGCCGCGGCCGTCGAAGCTGGAGTCGGGCAGACCGCGGAAGTCCTTGATGCGGGGGATGGCCAGGGAGATCAGGCGGTCGAGGAACTCCCACATGCGGTCGCCGCGAAGGGTGACCATGGCCGCCACTTCGTAGCCGGCCCGCACTTTGAAGTTGGACACCGACTTGCGGGCACGGATGAACACGGGCTTCTGGCCGCTGATCTTGGCCAGATCCTGTTCGACCTGCTCGCGGACCTTGGGATTGAGCTTGGTGCCTTCCAGTGACTTGCCCACGCCGATGTTGAGGACGATCTTGTCCAGGCGGGGCATCGCCATGCGGTTGGTGACGGAAAACTCCTGTTCGAGTTTGCCGAGCACTTGCTCTCGGAATGTCTGCTTGAGTCGGGGCATCATGGTGATTCAGCCTTGAGCTAAGAGCTATGAGCTACGTGTTGCTTACTTCTTCTTGCCGGCCTTCTTCAGTTCCGGTCCCAGTTGCGAGCCGCCGCGGGCGGCGATGCGAACCTTGGCGCCGTTCTTCTTGGTCTGGAAGCGAACGCGGGTGGGCTTGCCGTCGATCAGGGGCTGGACGTTGGACAGGTGAATGGGCATTTCCTTGTGGACCACGCCGCCCTGGGGGTTGGCCTGGCTGGGACGCTGCTTGCGGGCGCGGACGTTGACGCCCTGGACGACCACGCGGTCGGAGCCGGGCAGCACACGCAGAACCTGTCCGCTGCGGCCCTTGTCGCGGCCGGCGTTGACGATGACCTGGTCACCTTTACGAACGTGCTTGGGCATGGTTACACCACCTCGCTGGCCAGGGAGACGATCTTCATGTAATTGCGTTCACGCAGTTCGCGGGCCACGGCCCCGAAGATGCGCGTGCCGCGCGGGTTGCCTTCGTCGTCGATCAGCACCACGGCCGAACGATCGAACTTCACGTAGCTGCCGTCGGGCCGGCGGGTCGGATACGCGGTGCGAACGACCACAGCCTTGACGATGCTGCCGGCCTTGAGGTCGCTGCCGGGCAGGGACTTCTTGACCGAGCAGATCACCTTGTCGCCGACACCGGCGGTGCGGCGGGTGTAGCGGCCGCGCCCCGTTGAGCCGCCCAGCACGCGGATGATGTAGGCCACCTTGGCTCCGGTGTTGTCGGCCACATCGACTCTGGTTTCTTGTTGAATCACGGTGCTATCCTCGCGCGGCTGTTGCCGCCGTACTTGTCACGTTCACGCTTCGGCTGGCGCTGATTCGACGATGCGGACCAGCCGCCAGCTCTTGGTCTTGCTCAGAGGCCGACACGGCGAAATTTCCACGCGGTCGCCGGACTTGGCTTCGTTCTTCTCATCATGCACCTGGTACTTGACCTGGCGGCGCAGGTACTTGCCGTACTTGCTGTGCTGCTGGAGATACTCCACAGCCACGGTGCGCGTCTTGTCGCGCTTGGCGCTGGTGACCACTCCCACCTGGACACGGGGCGACTTGCGCGGTTTGCTCTGGCTCACGAGGAGGCCTCCTGCTTCTGCTTCAACTTCCGGGCGCTTTGCTCGGTGAGGATGCGGGCGATGTCGCGGCGAAGATTGCCCAACTGCCGCGGGTTTTCCAGCTTTTCGGTCAACGCCTGGGTCCGCAACTCGTGCAGGCGCTTACGCAGACGGGTGACTTCCTCACCCATCTCCGTGTCCTTCATGCTGTGGACTTCTTTTGCTTTGATGGCCATGGTCGATCCAGTTTCGATTTACGAGTTTGCTGTTTCCAATTAAGCGTGGCGGCGTTCGATGAAACGGCAGCGGAACGGCATCTTGTGAGCCACGCGCACGAACGCTTCCTGGGCCACGTTGCGGGGCACGCCGGTGATCTCGAACAGCACCGCACCGGGCTTGACGCGGGCAGCCCAGTATTCGGGCTCCGCCTTGCCTTTGCCCATTCGGGTTTCCAACGGCTTCTTGCTCATGGGCTTGTCGGGGAAGACCCGCACGTAGAGCTTGCCTTCGCGGCTGACGAACTGACGAGCGGCCACGCGGCCTGCCTCGATCTGTCGGGCGGTCAGCAGGCCGGTCTCCAGCACCTGCAGGCCGTACTCGCCGAAGGCCACGTAGTTGCCGCGCTGAGCATTGCCGCGGACCTTGCCGCGCTGCTGCTTGCGGAACTTGACTCGTTTGGGCATTAGAGGCATGACATTCGATTCCTGTCGTTCGTAAGACCGCGACCGGCGGTCGCGGCTTCATGGTTTAGCGGCGACCTCGAGCACGCGGACGAGCGCCGGCAGCCTTGGACTCGACCTCGCCCTCGGCCAGTTCCTTGTACATGCCGTGATAGACCCACACCTTGACGCCGATGGAGCCGTAGGTGGTGTGGGCTTCGGTCAGGGCATAATCGACGTTGGCCTGCAGGGTTTGCAGCGGGATCGAGCCGAGGCGGATTTCTTCGCTGCGACTCATTTCGTGGCCGCCGAGACGGCCGGACAGTTGGATCTTGACACCCTTGGCCCCGGCGGTCATGGCGGCTTCGGCCTTCATCTTGATGACGCGGCGGAAGCTGGCCCGCTTGGCCAACTGCTCGGCGATCGACTCGCCGATGAGCTTGGCGTCGAGGTCGGGGTTGGAGATTTCGATGCAGTGGATGGAGACGTTGCGGCCGGTCAGGTGCTGCAAGTCGGAAGTCAGGGCGTCGATCTCGGCGCCCTTGGGGCCGATGACCAGGCCGGGACGGGCGGTCTTGATCAGCACCTTCAGCTCTTCGCGGGTGCGCTCGATGTGGATGTCGCTGACGGCCGCGAACGGAGCGCGGCGGTTGAGGCGGCGATCGCAGAAATCGCGGATCTTCTGATCCTCGACCAGCAGCTCGCCGTAGAGCGACTTGGGCGCGTACCAACGGCTCTTGTGGGCCTCGGTGATGCCGACGCGGAAGCCGAATGGATGAACTTTCTGTCCCATATTGATTGCCTCGTTTCAACCCGGCCAAGATGGCCGGGCGATGTGGTCATTTTTCATCCACCGTGACGGTGATGTGGCTGGTCCTCTTGAGAATGGCGTGGGCCCGGCCACGGTCCTTGGGTTGAAAACGCTTCATGGTCGGGCCGCTGTCGATGCGACAGTCGGTGACCACCAGGCGACGGGTGTCAGCCTCGGCCTGATCGGCGTTGTGATAAGCGGCGACCAGGGCCTGCCGCAGATAAACCGCGCCGCGCTTCTTGGAGAACGCCAGGATGTTCAGAGCGTCGGCGTATTTCTTGCCGCGAATCATGTCCGCCACCGGACGAACCTTGGTGGGGCTGATGCGTGCGGCGCGATGTACGTTGGTGTATGGCATCAGACCATGCCCTCTGCGCGCTGCGCCTTGGTGCCGGTGGTGTGGGCTTTGAACAGACGGGTGATGCTGAACTCGCCCAGCTTGTGACCGACCATGTCTTCGGTGACGAACACGTTGTGGAACTGCTTGCCGTTGTGGACCAGGAAGCTGTGACCGACGAACTCGGGCACGATGGTGCAGGCGCGGGCCCAGGTCTTGATGGGTTCGCGCTTCTGCATCTGATTGAGCTTCTCGACCTTGCGGTAGAGCTTCAGATCGACGTAGGGGCCTTTTTTCAGTGATCGTGCCATAGTTGCTGATCCCTACCCTTATTTCAGTCTCAACTGGCCGTAGCGCTTGGACACGCGGCGGCGGAGAATACGCTTGTTGGAAGGTTTGCCCGGCTTGCGGGTGCGGCCGCCCTTGGACGGTACGCCGGTGGCAGATTCCGGAGGACGGTTGCCCTTGCTCTTGCCGTCACCGCCGCCCAGCGGGTGGTCGTGGTGGTTGGTCGCCACGCCGCGGATCTTGGGACGGATGCCCAGGTGGCGGGAGCGGCCGGCCTTGCCGAGGGTAACGCGGTTGTGGTCGAGGTTGCCGAGCTGCCCGATGGTGACGCGGCAGTCGAGCGAGACCTGGCGGATTTCACCGGAGGGGAACACCAGCGTGGCCCAGTCGCCTTCCTTGTTGGTCAGGCGAGCATAGCTTCCCGCCGAGCGGCAAAGCTGGCCACCGCGGCGCGGGGTCAGTTCGATGTTGTGCACCATCAGGCCGGCCGGCACGGCTCGCAGCGGCATGGCGTTGCCGGGACGCGGCTCGATGCCCTTGTCACCGGAGTTGAGCTTGTCGCCATCGCGCACGCCCAGGGGAGCGAGGATGTAGGCCTTGGTGCCGTCACCATATTCCAGCAGCGCGATGTTGCAGGAGCGGTTGGGGTCGTATTCGATGCCGACCACGGTGGCAGCCGAGTCATCCTTGCGGCGCAGGAAGTCGATGCGACGGTAGCGGCGCTTGTGTCCGCCGCCGGTGCAGCCGCAGGTGATCACACCGTGATGGTTGCGACCGCCATTCTTCTTGACCCGCTCGAGCAGGCTCTTTTCCGGCTTGGAGCGTGTGACTTCGTCAAGCAGATTGACCGAAGCGTTTCGCCGGCCGGCGCTGGTTCGTTTGTAGGTTCGAATGGCCATGGTTTGATCTCATATAGCCCGGCCATCTTGGCCGGGTATTCGCATTTCCGGTTAGAACAGGTCGATCTTGTGGTCCTCGGCCAACTGCACGGTGGCGCGTTTCCAGTCGGGGTTCTGGCTGTAGCCGTAGCGGGTGCGGCGAAGCTTGCCCTTGCGCATCTGGGTGGAAACCTTGACCACCTTGACGCTGTAGAGCGACTCGATGGCCCGCTTGATATCCGCCTTGCGGGCGTCGGCGGCCACCTCGAAGCTGTAGCGATTGCGGGCCCCGGACTCCCAGGTGGTCTTTTCGGTGATCAGCGGGCGTTTCACGACGTAGGTGGCGTCAATCACGAGACGGCCTCCTTGATCCGGTTGAGGTAACCCTCGAACGCGGCCTGATCGGCCAGGACGTATCGATGGTTCAACAGATCGAAGGCGTTGAGCCGGTCGATCTGGGTCAGGCTGACGTTGTCGAGGTTTCGGGCCGAGCGGGCGGTGGTGTCGCGGGTGTCGGCCAGAGCAATCAGACAGGAGCGGTCGATCTTGAGAGCGGTCAGGAGCGAGGCGAACTGCTTGGTGGAGGGTTTGTCGAAGGTGAGCTTGTCGATGATCTTGATTTCGCCGTCCACAGCCTTGGCCAGCAGGGCATTGCGATTGGCCAGTCGCCGCATGCGGACGGGCATGTCTTGGCGGTGGCTGCGCGGGAGTTTGGCGAAGGCCACGCCGCCGCCGCGCATGATGTTGGTGCGGATGGGGCCGCGGCGGGCGTTGCCGGTGCCCTTCTGGCGGTAGAGCTTCTTGGTCGAGCCCTCGACGCGGCTGCGGTTGCGTGTGGCGGCTGAACCCTGCCGGCGATTGGCGTGGTAGCGGACATACGCCTGCTTGAGCAGCGCGGGGCGAACTTCACCGCCCAGCAGTTGCTCATCGACGTCGATGCTGGCTACCTGCTTGCCGCTGAGATTATGGACTGGGATTTGGATCATGACGGTTACCTACGGTTCGTCGCCTCAGACGACTGCGTTTGTGTCGCCGCGTCCTTGAAGTCAGTGGACGCGACTCGGTGCAAAAGCGAGTTGTCGCGGCGGGGCAGTTTCGTTGGAGGTCTCAGGCCCATGGCCTGCCTCCCGACTTACGACGCCTTGAGCATTTCGGCTTTCGACTTGTTCAGCCGCACGGCCTCCCGAATCATCAACAGTCCCTGCTTGGACCCGGGCACCGGACCCTTGACCAGCAGGAGATTTCGTTCCTTGTCAACACCCACCACCGGCAGGCTGCGCACCGTCACGCGGGCGGCGCCCATATGCCCGGCCATGCGGATGCCCTTCTTGGGCTTGCCCGTACCACGGTTGGACGAGCGACTACAGATCGAGCCCGGCGAGCGGTGCTTGCGCTCCACACCGTGCGAGGCTTCCATGCCCGCGAAGTGGTGGCGCTTCATCACGCCCTGCGTGCCCTTGCCCTTGCTGGTGCCCACCACGTCCACGAACTTCACCTCGGCGAAGTTCTGCACCGTCAGTTCCTGGCCGACCTCGAACTGATCATCGCTGCCGGTGCGGAACTCACGGTGAAAACGCATGGGGGCGAGCCCGGCCTTGGCGTCGTGAGCAATCAGCGGCAGGCTGGATCGGCGAGGCTTGATGTCCTCGAAGGCGATCTGCACCGCACTGTATCCGTCGCTCTCGACGGTCTTGACCTGGCTGACAAAGCAGGGCCCAGCCTGCACGACGGTGACCGGGACACTGTGTCCCTGGTCATCGAACAGGCGAGTCATGCCGATTTTGCGTCCTAGGATGGCCTGAGCCATGACTTTGAATCTCCGAGGCCGTTCGCCTGGGCGAACTGATCTTGACTGAGTTTCCCGGGGTTTCCGGGGGTCAGAGGATCGTGGCCTTGCTTGATTGTCCCCTGCGCCCATATTCCTAAGCGTGGGCTGGTACAACTTCCGGGGGTTACGCTTTGATCTTCACAAATACACCGGCAGGCACCACGAGGCGATTGAGAGCTTCGACCGTCCGGGCGTTGGGTTCACTGATGTCGATGATCCGCTTGTGGGTGCGGATTTCAAACTGCTCCCGGCTTTTCTTGTCAATGTGCGGGCTACGCAGCACGGTGTAGCGCTCGATGCGGGTGGGCAGAGGAATCGGCCCCGCCACCCGGGCATTGGTTCGCTTTGCGTGGTCTACGATTTCCCGGGCCGAGGCGTCTAGGGCCTGATGGTCGTAGGCTTCCATTCGGATTCGAATTTTGCCGCCGGTCATTTGTCAAAGAGCCTTATAGGGATACCTGGTCCCCTTCCGCGAAGGGGAGCCGAGTAGTGTACCTGAGGGGCTGTGGGTGTCAAATGGCCCGGAGGAGCCACGAGGGACCGGCCACGAGCCACGAGGGGTGCGTTTCGGAGCCTTTCCCCTCATGGCTGATGGCTCATGGCTCGTGGCTTCTCGAAGTGCCCGAGAGAGGATTCGAACCTCCAAGGGATTTTACTCCCACCGCGACCTCAACGCGGCGCGTCTGCCAATTCCGCCACTCGGGCTATGCGGCGGTCATGGTATAAGCCGTCTCCAATGTTGTCGAGCGCCCTCGACCACCCCGCTGCAATCGTGAATAGTCAGTATTGACACGTAAGTCCCGCTAAAGCATCATCTACTGGCCTTTCATCTCCATTTTTCACATTGAGGGTCGGATATGAGCCAGGAAGAACACGGCGTCAATGAATACGAGCGCCAACCGGTGCCGCAAAGCGCCTGGTTGGGGTTGCGCAGCTTCGTGGGCCAATATGCCGGCGAGCACTGTGCGGGCACGGAGCTGATGATCGGGCCGCTGTTCGTGGCGGCCGGGGTCAGCGCGTTTGACGTGGTGGTTGGTTTGATCGTGGGCAACGCATTGGCAGTACTGAGTTGGATGTTCCTGTGCGCCCCAATCGCCACGCGGGCTCGTTTGACCCTGTATTTCCAGCTCGAACGCATCTGCGGCCGCAAGCTGGTGACACTGTACAACCTGGCCAACGGCGTGATGTTCTGCTTCCTGGCCGGTTCCATGATCACCGTCTCGGCCACGGCCTTCGGCGTGTGGTTCAACTATGAGCAGCCAGCCCTCAACGATGTCTATCCCAATAGTGCCGGCTGGGTCATCGCGGTGCTGGCGGTGGGTGCGGTGATCTCGGTGGTTGCAGCCTACGGGTACAAGATGGTGGCCCGCATCGCCAACATTGCCGCCCCCTGGATGGTGCTGGTGTTCCTGGCCTTCGGGTTCGTCGGCATCCGGCAGTTCATCAGTGAAACCGGCACGTCCATCCATTCGGCCGGGGATTTATGGCACATGGCCAGCACCGCGATCTGGAAAGGCGGCGATCCGCTGCCGGGCCAGATCAAGTTCACCTTCTGGCACGTGATGTTCTTCGCATGGTTCTGCAACATGGCCATGCATGTGGGCATGAGCGACCTGTCGGTGTTCCGCTATGCCCGCAAGAGTTGGTACGCGGTGGCGTCCGGTGCGGGCATGTACGTGGGGCACTTCATGGCCTGGCTGTGCGCGTCGATCCTGTACGCCCTGCAACTGCACCTGGACCCGAGCAACACCGACGTGCTGCCGGGACCGCTGGCGTACAAGGCCTGCGGCATCGCGGGACTGGTGTGCGTGGTGGTGGCCGGGTGGACGACCGCCAATCCTACGATCTACCGGGCGGGCCTTGCGTTCCAGGCGATCATGCCCAATGCCTCCCGCTTCAAGGTCACCCTGGCCACCGGGGCGATCGCCACCTTGGCCGGCATGTTCCCCGCCATCGCCATGAAACTGCTGGGTTTTGTGGCACTTTACGGGCTGATCCTGATGCCGATGGGGGCGGTGGTGTTCATTGATTTCTGGGTGATCAAACGCTTCGGGATGCAGAGCAACTACGCCCAGGTCAGCGGCAAGAGCTTCAACATCGCAGCGGCGGCGGCGTGGTTAGTCACGCTGGCGATCTGCGTGACGCTGGTGAAGCTGGACCCGGTGATCGGCGGGGTGCGGCCGTTCCAGATCTACTTCGTCTCACTGCCCGGCTGGTTCATTGCCGCGGCCCTGTACCTGATCGTGTCCAAGCTCTATCAGCAGAAGATCCGCCCGTCCCTGGAGACCGAATCATGAAACTGATCGCCCAAGTCATCTCCTGGCTGGCCCTGGCGGTGTTATTGCTGCCGTCGCTGTTGTTCCTGTTCGGGGCGTTGGACAACCTGGACGCTGTGAAAACCATTATGCTGATCGCCACGGTGGTCTGGTTCGTGGCGGCCGCGTTGTGGATGGGTCGCAGCGAAGAGGCTGCGGCCTCAGCCTCAGCGTGATGTCGCGCACAATGAAATGGGCCGGCACCGTCCGGGGGAACGATGTCGGCCCATGAAAAGCCGCCTGAAGCACATTGCTCAGCAAGCGGCCAATGGAGGTCACATTTTCAGCGTCGCATCAGAAGTCGGGTGCCACGGCCGCGCGTCGGCCGTGCGAAAACCAGGCACACCCGCACGCGGGTGTGGCACCCAAAACCTGATTCAGCGTCGCATCAGCAGCGACAGGCAACCCAGCGCGATCAGGCTTACGCCGGCCGGCTCGGGGATCACCGCGCCCGACAGGGCCTCATCGAAGGACACGTCCGAACTGACGCCGAAGCCCCAGTTGTCGCCCAGAATCTGCAGGTCGGCCAGATTCACGTTGCCGTCGCCGGTGAAGTCGGCTTGCGACCAGGACGCGGTGGTGGACTGCCAGTTGTCGCCGAGGATCTGCAGGTCCGCCAGGTTCACCATGCCGTCACCGTTGGCGTCGCCGGGGTGAAGCGTAGCAAGCGCGGCTGCCTGGTAGTGGGCCAGCACTCGTTCGGGCGACAGGGCATAGTTGTAAAACGCCACTTCATCCATCAGGCCGCCGGCCTCAAGGCTCGGTTCGTCCGCGCTGGTGTCGGTCGCTGCAATGCGGTCGCTGCGCGTGCTTGCAACGCCAACCTGGAACGTCGTGAAAGCCCAGCCGGTGATATCCACGTTGACCGCCGGGGTGCCGTTGAGATAGAGGATCGCTTTAGCGTTGGCGTAGTCATTGATCGCCACCACATGGGTCCAGCCGTCGGGCCCGTCGGTGGGGATGTCCACGAAGGGATAGGACTTGTGGCCATCGCTGCTGGTGGATCGGCCGCCCCCGCGGATCTGTCCGTTGAGCAGCGCGATGGTAGCCGCTGC
>CAYYGM010000017.1:0-43351 GCA_964471555.1 uncultured Phycisphaeraceae bacterium | reverse complement strand
CCCTCAACCCGATTCTCTCAAATTGACTGGTACGAAGATCGGGAAGGGGTCAGGGTCGGCAGGGGACACTTCCGGGCAACATTCTCTAATCAATTGACTATCTGTGTTTTCAAATATAGTCGTCTTTTTTCAGATCGAGCGCAATATATCGGTATTGATGCACGAACGTTCTTGCAACGTCAATATCTGATGGGGCGTATGTTTCTGTAAAGAGTGGCGTGATGGCGGAGCAGGGCTGCTGCCACGCGCATGACCGGGAGTGCGTGTCCTTCAACTACAAGGGTACAGGTCTATGGATTCCACGAGGAGAGGTGTCACTGGTCGGGCTCGCGGTGGAGCGAATCAGGATTGGATTCTTCGAGCGATCTTAACGATCTGCGGCGTCTTGCTGGCGTGGACGGCGTTGCCGGCCGCGGCCCAGGACTGGAGCAAGGTGCCGGGGGTGGCGATCGCTTATCTGGAATCGCCCGATCGTTGGCCGCTGCTGGGCTATCCCTATTCCTGGGACGAGGCCTACCTCGGCTCACCCTCCATCACCATCATGCCCGATGGCACCTACATCGCCACCCATGACGTGTTCGGCTCCGGCACCGATGAGAACACCACCTGGGTCTACCGTTCCAGCAACAAGGGCGCCAGTTGGACGCAACTGGGCTCGATCAGCAACCAGTTCTGGTCCACCGTCTTCCAACTCAACGGCACGCTCTACATCTGGGGCTACACCAACGGCGACAACGGCGACATCGTCATCCGCAGTTCGCATGACAACGGCTCCACCTGGTCCTCGCCGGTCACGCTGAGGACAGGCGACTACGGCGGCACGGCCAACACCCCCGTGATCTACAACGGCCGCATCTGGATCGCCGTGGGGGGCAACCGTGTCATGTCAGCCTCCACCTCGTCCACCCTCCTGAACTCCTCCAACTGGACCCTGAGCGATTCGGCTTCTTCCAGCACTCAGCCCTTCGGCGACGATTGGCAAGGCTGGAGTGAAGGCCAGGTCGTCGCTTCACCGCAGACCGGCGTGGTGGTTCTGCCCAAGATTCGCGGCCTGCCTAACACCGCCCTGATCCGCATCAACTCCCCGGAGGACGCCCGCAGCCCCCAGGCGGGGGATTGGGTCAGCCTGCCCGGTGGCGAGAAGAAGTTCGGCATGCAGTACGACGCGGTCAGCGGCCGCTTCTACGCCCTGACCAACGTGGTCCTGCCCGCCCACGCCAACGATGATTCCCTGCGCAACGAGCCGGAGATGATCCGCAACACCGGCGCCATGCTCAGCTCCAAGGATCTGGTCAACTGGGACGTGGAGCAGATTTTCCTCTATACGTCCAATATCGACACCGAATCGGACCAGACCGGCTGGGGCGAAGCCTTCCAGTACTTCCAGTTCGCCATTGACGGCAATGATCTGGCCGTGGTTTCGCGCACGGCCCTGGATGTCGGTGACGGCCAGAACGATCCGCCCCGCGGGCACGACTCCAACCTGATCACCTTCCACGTCATTGACGACTTTCGCACCGCTGCGCCCAATCAATACCTCAAGATCCAGGACGGCACCGTCAACCGTTACGAGCGCACGCAGCACAACCACGCGCCGTTGGGCACGTTTGCTCTCGGTTCCACCTTCAACGGTGTCGCCCTGACCAATCCCAACGGGCTGTCCGCGGACGGCGACGGCTACGTCTATATCCGCGAAGCCGGCGGGCGCATGCTCAAGTTCGACGCGGCCGGTAACTTCGTCCAGACCGTCACCTCCCTGCCCTCGGGCGCCAGTTGGACCACCGGCACCAAGAGCATCGCCGGCCCCAGCCGCGACAACCGCTCCTGGATCAAGAACAGCAACGGCGACTGGGCCGATCCGCTCAACTGGTTCTACTGGGGTCGCCCCGACACCAACGAGGAGATCGCCACCTTCGGCAGCGCCATCAGCTCCAGCCGCACCATCACCATGAATCAGGATTTCACGGTCAAGGGCCTGCACTACCTGCCCAATGCCGGCGGCCGCTACGACATCTCCGGCAGCGGCACGCTCATTATGGAGGCTGACACCGGCCACGCCCTGATCGACGTCGAGGCTGGCGTTCAGCGGGCCTACGTCAACGTCTGGCTCAATGACCACACCAACATCACCACCTATCAGCCGGATACGGAGTTCAACTTCTACGGCGGCCTGGACCTGCACGGCAAGCTGCTGTTTATCCTGGGCCCCGGCACCACCCGCATCCGCGGCAACTTCGTGATGAACGGCGGCCGGCTGGTGCTCGACGGCCAGCATTTCCTCAGCTTTACCAGCACTTCAGTCAACACCCTCGACGGCGTCTTCGAGTTTGATCCCGCACGCGGCCTGCCCCTGAACGTCGGCGACAGCTACAACCTCATCGACGGATTGTCCAACTTCAACGGCCAGCAGTTCACCAGCATTGTCATGCCCGAACTGGCCAACCTGCGCGGATGGGATCTGAGCACCTTCTACAGCAACGGCATAGTCAAGGTGGTGGAAGTGCTCTCGCCCGAATGGATGGTCGATGCCAGCGGCGATTGGGCTGAGCTACCCAACTGGAAATACCGCGCCCGGCCCGACAGCAACAAGGAGATCGTCACCCTCGGTTCGGTCATCACCGCCAACCGCACGATCACCATGAACCAGAACTACTCGGTCAAGGGTCTGCACTATCTCTCCGGCGCCGGCGGCCGCTATGACATCACCGGCAGCGGCACCCTCACCCTCGATGCCGACAGCGGCCACGCCCTGATCGACGTCGAGGCCGGTGCTCAGCGAGCCTACGTCAACGTCAAGCTCAACGACCACACCAATATCACCACGTACCAGCCCAGCGCCGAGTTCAACTTCTACGGCGGCCTGGATCTCAACGGCAAACTGCTGTTTGTCCTGGGCCCGGGCACCACTCGCATCCGCGGCAACTTCCAGATGAACGGCGGCCGGCTGGTGCTCGACGGCCAGCATTTCCTCAGCTTCGCCAGCACCTCGGTCAACACCCTCGACGGCACCTTCGAGTTCGCCCCTGCCCCTGGTCTGTCGCTCGCTCTCGGCGCCCATTACAACCTCATCGACGGATTGTCCAACTTCAACGGCCAGCGGTTCACCAGCATCGTCCTGCCCGAACTGGACAATCTCCTGGGCTGGAACTACGACAGCTTCTACAGCAACGGCGAAGTCGATGTCATCGCGGTGCTTTCGCCCGAGTGGGCCGCCGACGCCAATGGCAACTGGCTCGACAGCCCAAGCTGGAAGTACCGCGCCAAGCCTGACAGCAACCTGGAAGTCGCCTCCTTCAAGGCCATCAACACCGCCACCCGCTACGCCTACATCAACGCCGGCCAGACCGTCACGGTCAAGGGCCTCGACTTCGACAGTCCCAATCGCTACGTCATCGACGGCGACGGCGCTTTGACGCTCCAGTCCGGTGGCAGCAATGCCGTGATCAACGTGCGTCAGGGCAGCCCATGGATTCGCGTGGACACCAGGTTTTCCAGCAACGTGGATGCCGCGCTCGCCGCCGGCACCGAGTTGAGCTTCCGTGACACACTCAACCTCAACGGCGCGGCGTTCTCCCTGACCGGCGGCGGCCGCGTGTCCATCGCCGATCATCTGACCATGAACGGCGGCCGCTTTGTGGTGGACGGCTTGTCCAAAGTTGTCTTCAACAGCACCAGCGCCGGCCTGCTCAACCTCAACGGCTATCTTCAGTTCGCTCCCGCTGCCGGCATCGCCCTGACTGCCGGCAGCAGCTACGACCTGATCGACGGCGAAAGCTATCTCTCCGGCGCGACCTTCAACAGCATCGTCCTGCCCACCGCCCCCGACGCCACCGGCTGGGACACCGGCAGCTTCTACAGCGACGGCAAGGTCAAGCTGATCAGCGTCCCCGCACCCACCTGGACCAAGGCCAGCAGCGGCAACTGGACCGACGCGATCAACTGGCTATACAGTTGCCGCCCCGACAGCAACCTGGAGATCGCCACCTTCGCTTCGGCCACCGCCAGTGCTGCAACGGTGACGCTCAATTCCACCTATGCCGTCAAGGGCCTGCGTTTCAACAGCACCAACAAGTACACGCTGGGCGGCAGTGGGGCGATCAATCTCGACGCTGACACGGGCCATGCCGTCCTCGACGTGCTGGTTGGCAATCACGAAGTTCAGGTGCCGCTGAAGCTGTATGACATGACCGACGCCACGCTGGCGGCCAACACCGCGCTGCGACTCAGCGGCAGCCTGAATCTCAACGGCCAGACGCTGAACGTCTCCGGTCCGGGCACGCTGACCGTTGCCGGCCCGGTGCAGTGCGAGGGAGCGACGATCAACCTGCAGAACAACAGCACGGTGGCCTTCAGCAGCGGCTACATCAACCTGACCAGCGGCACGGTGCTCAGCGGCAACGGGATGGTCAACAGCCTCGTGTTCAACGGCGGCCGGGTGTCGCCGGGTGAATCGACCGGGACGCTGTGGATGGTCGGGGGCTACGGCCAGAGCGCATCGGGTCAACTGGACATCGAGATCACCTATGCCGGCCAGCACGACAGCGTGGTGGTGCTGGGCGGCGCCTCGCTGAGCGGCAAGCTGAAGCTGACGCGACTGGATGGCTACGTGCCGACCCGAGGCGCCAGCTTCACCGTTCTGACGGCGCAATCGGTCAGCGGACAATTCGCCACCATCGAGGGTCTGACCGTCAACAGCAATCTGTCGCTGGCAGTGACGTACACGGGAACTTCGGTGCTGGTGACGGCGGCCCTGCCGGGCGATGCGAACCTGGACGGCAAGATCAATCTGGCGGACCTTCAGATCCTGGGCGATCACTGGAATGGATCATCGCTGAGTTGGTCGCTGGGCGACTTCAACGGCGACGGCAAGGTGAACCTGTCTGACTTACAGATCGTGGGCGATCACTGGAGCGGCTCGGCTGCGGATTTTGCGGCCTTCGCCGCGACGATCCCCGAGCCGGGCGGCGTCGGCATGGCGTTGTGTCTGGTGCTCATCGCGCCCGGCCGACGTTATCGACGTGTCCGCGGACTGCGGTGCTGATCTCGGGGCCAGTGAATGCCGGTGGAGGGACTTGAACCCACACGTCCTTTAAGGGGACAACGGATTTTGAATCCGTCGCGTCTGCCAATTCCGCCACACCGGCTGGGGTGCGGTCGGCAATTGTAGCGTAACCGCAGCGATGCGGGCTGCGGCTTCGCAAAAATGCGCCATCACGAGCCAATCGTCCTATCTTTTTGTAATTGCTTTTGTTAAGCGCATAATCCGCTTTGCAGTGCGAGCAGATTTCATCATTTTGATCAAGCGGAACTCAAACCCGGATTATATTTCGGTATATTCATGGTGCTGGGTCCTAGTGCTGGTTGACATGCGTCCTGAAAGTGGCGGCTTTGGATGCGATGGATTGCATCGTGGCCGGCTGTGAAGCTTGGGTTGTGGCGTTGGATGAATCGATTATGAATCAACGAACAACGGATCCTGCTCGCCATGTTGTCCGGGCTGTGGCATGGGTGCTGTTGTTTTGCGCATGGCCGGGCGGCACAGTGCTGGCGGGGCAGCCGCTGGTCAGTGGCGAGCCGATTCGTCTTGAGCTTGGGCACATGAAAGCGCAGATCGCGCTGGGCTACGCCACCACGCCGTTGACTGCCGGCAGCGCTGAGCCAGGCCTGTTCACCACCACCAGCAAGTCGGGCGTGTCCGGCGGGATCTTCCTTTATCAGTTGCTCGAGCGCACCGACAACGGTGTGCCCGTGTTCGGCAAGCCCCTGGCTATCGGTTATCCCAAGGGCATTGACAAGCGCATGGGCGCGGTGTTCCAGACGGCTGACGGCGTCGTGCACGGCTGGTTCTACATGGACGATCATGTGCTGCGCACTGTGCTGGACGTGCAGGCCAAGCGCTTCGTGGAAACGCCCAACAGTGTGCTCAAGGTGGAAGGTCTGCCGCGCAAGGCGCAGTTCTTCGGCGTGATGGTCGAAGACAGCGGGGCGGTCAACGTAATGCTGGGTCTGATCGACGACACGCCGCAGCGTCCTACGGAGTTCAAGACGTGGCGTGATCCGAACTATCGACCGTTCGACGGCGCGGGTGTTTACCGCGGTGGTTGGCCGTTCGCTTACATCTACGGCGGACGGGTGGCGAATGCTGAGACAGACACCACGATGACGACCAGACTGGTGACGCCCAGCGAAAAGGAGTCGCTGTTGCGGCTGGGGCGCATCACATCGGTCAACCTCGGGCCTGGTCACGAGCACGACATCGTCACCGGTTCCTGGTTCACCAACATCCACTACTACCCAAACCCCGCCGAAACCGGCCTCGACCTGCAACCCCATCTGCTGGTCAGCGACGAGCGAGGCATCGCCCTGCGTATGCCTTCGATCCATCCCTCGCCCACCGCGTATCCCAATCCGCAGACGGGCCTGAGCGATCTGTTTTTCAACGGTGAAGGTCCGCAGTACTACAGCCGATTCACCGGCCGCTTCAAGGAAAACGGCGCACCGCTCTACACCGCCCTGCAGCCGGTGCTGGAGCGCGACGTACAGCTTTACGCCGGGGCATTGCCCGTGATCAACGCGGCCGACTTCGACGGCGACGGCGTGCTGGACATCGTGGCCGGCAACTCTGAGGGCTTCGTGCTCTATTTCCATAATGCCGGCAGCAATGACGCGCCTGAATTCGATGCCCCGCAGCACCTGGAAGCAGGCGGCGTCGTCATCCACATTTATCCCGGCTACAACGACGTGCAAGGCCCGCAGGAAGCGCCGTGGGGCTATGCCTGTCCCACCGTCGCCGACTGGAACGAGGACGGTCTGGCTGACATCCTGATGAGCAGCCCCACCGCCCAGCATGAGGTGCTGCTGAACGTGGGAAGCAAAGGCGCACCGAAGCTGGCTGCATCGCAGCTTCTCTACTGCCGCGGGTTGGATCTGCACGGCACGTGGCGCGTGCGCCCGGGCGTCGCCAAGCTGGCTGGTCGCATGGCCTACGTGGCTTTGGATGATGACGATGAGTTTCACCTCTACTGGAAGATCGACGACTTCAACGTCGAAGACGGCGGCAAGCTGAAGCTCGATGACGGCTCGGCCATGAGCGCCAACTTCCTGCCTGCCGGGGCGACCGGCCGCTCCAAGATCACGCTGGTTGACTGGGATCGCGACGGCGTCACTGACATGATCGTCGCCACGCCGCGTCACGGTTCGGTGCCCAACAAGGTTACCGGCCTGCCGCAGTCCAAGGGCCTCAAGGGTGCGGCCGTGCTGTTTCTCAAGAACGTCGGCAGCGATGCCCAGCCCGTCTTCAAGTTCCCGGGCCTGTTCGCCTTCCGCGGCAAGACCATCTACCTCGGCCAGCACTCGGCCAGCGCCGCAGTGTGGGACATCGGCCAACCCGGCGGCCCCGACCTGCTGGCCAGCGATGAGGGCGGCAGCATCATCTACTACGCCCGTAAAGACCTGACCTGGGACAGCGAGGAATGACCGCCATGTTGTCAACCGCCCAACAAGTCGGCCTGGCTTTCGTGATGACTTCGATCGCGCTGTCCGCCGCGGCGCAGGAGCAGTTCCCCGGCAGCCAGCTCACTACCCTGGCCTACAACAACCCCGGCCTGGTGGTCGACCTGGGCGTCGGCTTGTGGGGCTATCCCATACCGATGGATTACGACGAAGACGGCAAGCTGGACATCCTCGTGGGTTGGGGCGGCTGGCCTTACGGCGGCGTGCGCTGGTTTCATCGCGTCAATGACGATCCAAACGCCATCCTCTTTAAGCAGGGGCCGCAGGTCAGCGATTACGTCCGACCTCTCCGCAGTTCCACCAGCAACGGCAAATGGTACGTGACCAGTCCCGGCCGGCTTTATCCGCAGTATCGCACCAGGGGCATCGCGGCAGCCATGGATATGACCCTCGCGCCGCCGAAGTATGCCCACGGCCCGCTGACGATGCAGTGCATCTATGACTTCGACGGTGACGGCGACGGCGACGTGCTGGCTTCGACCGGCGAATCGGACGGCTACAAAGGCGAATCCTATTTCGACGAGCAGGGCGTCTGGCACGGCCCGGTGATCACCGGCCGCTACTTCTGGGTGCGCAATACCGGCAGCGATGACCAGCCGCGCTTCGAGGAGCCGCCGCTTCAGTTGATGGCCGGCGCTGAACCGTTGGGCGTTCGCAACCAGCCGCCGCCGCAGTTTGCCGACTTCGATGGTGACGGCTTCAGCGATCTGATCTTCAACGAAGATCTCGACAGCTTCATCTTCTTCCGCAACGTCGGCAATCCCGACAATCAGCACTTCGCGGCCGCTTTGCCGCTGACCCATGACGGCCAGATCATCCGCATGGACCTGGAGATGGTCACGCCCAGTTGCGGCGACTACGACGGCGACGGCGATATCGATCTGATCGTGGGCGAAGAGGACGGCCGCGTTTCGCTGATGCGCAACACGGGCAAATCGGCCGGCGGCATCCCGGTGTTCGAGTTGCCGGTGTTCCTGCAGCAGGAAGCGGTGGACGTGAAGTTCGGCGTGCTGCCCACCCCGTTCGCTTACGACCTGGACGGTGACGGCGACAAGGATCTGGTCAGCGGCAACACGGCCGGTTACATCGGCTTCATCGAAAACCTCGGCGGCCGGCCGTTGCGCTGGAACAAGCCGGCCTACCTGCAATCCGAAGGCCAACCCATCCGCATCCTCGCCGGCGAAAACGGCTCCACCCAGGGGCCCGGCGAAGCCAAGTGGGGTTACACCACCGTCAGCGTGGCGGACTGGGACGGTGACGATCTGCCCGACCTGATTGTTGACAGCGTCTGGGGCAAGGTGGTCTGGTATCGCAACCTTGGCCCGCGCAGCAAGCCGACCTTCGCCCCCGCAGCGCCCATCGAGGTGCAGTGGGACGGCCCCAACCCCAAGGTGCCCTGGTACTGGTGGAACCCGCAGGGCAACGAACTGACCGTGCCGTGGCGCACCAGCGTGCAGGCCATCGACCTGAATGCCGACGGCTTGTGCGATCTGGTGGCGCTCGATGTGGACGGCTACCTGGTGCTGTACGAGCGCAAGCAAGTCAACGGCAAGATCGTACTGCTGCCGGGCCAGCGCATCTTCCACATGGTCAAGGACCAGTCCAACGTTTACGACTACAACCAGAACCCGCTGTTCTTCGATGAAGACAAGGACGGCCGCAACGATCTGGCGGTGCTGGATGCTGACGGCAAACTGCCTTTCCAGATTCGTCCCCGGATCAACGGCAAGACGGTCAACGCGCTCGGCCCGCGCATCGATCGCCGCGACGATCCGCGCTACCAAGACCCCGCCAACCTCACCGCCCTGCGCCTGACCGCCGGCTGGGCAGGCCGCGGCGGACGACGCAAGTTCCTGCTGGCTGACTGGGACCACGACGGCAAGCTCGATTTGTTCGTCAACAGCCTCAACATCAACTACCTGCACAACGAATCCCAGGATCCCGACGGCTTCGTGTTCCGCGACATGGGCCAGGTTGACAGCCTGCGCCTCTCCGGCCACACCGCCTGTCCGGCCATGCTGGATATCAACGCCGACGGCGTGGACGACCTGGTCTTCGGCGCTGAGGACGGACGGTTCTTCTGCCTGCCCAACCCCAACGGCAAGAAAGCGAACTGACATGAACTTCATCACCGGCATCCTGATGACTGTTCTGGCGGCCGCGGCCCTGGCGGATAACTCGGCGGTGCTTTCGTCGCAGTTCATCTTCGAGCAGGCGCCGTTCCCGTCCTGTCATGCTTCGACCATCGCCGGCACGGACAAGGGGCTGGTCGCGGCCTGGTTCGGCGGCACGAAGGAAGGCGATGCCGATGTGTGCATCTGGGTTTCGCGCCTGGAGCCGGAGGCCAAGACTTGGACCGAGCCGGTGATGGTCGCCGACGGCGTGCAGTTTGTGGATGGCGAAGGCGTCGAGCATCGCTATCCTTGCTGGAACCCGGTGCTGTTTGCGCCCAAGCCGGGCGTGCAGCTTCTGTTCTTCAAGGTGGGGCCCAAGCCGAACGCATGGTGGGGCATGTTGATGTTGAGCAGGGACGGCGGGGTTACCTGGTCGCCGGCGCGGCGTCTGCCGGAAGGCATTCTGGGCCCGGTGAAGAACAAGCCGATTCAACTCAAAGACGGCACGCTGCTGTGCCCGACGAGCAAAGAGGACGACGGCTGGAAGGTGTACATCGAGCGCACCAGCGATCTCGGCCGCACGTGGCAGCGCATCGGTCCGCTGGCTGCCGCCCAGGAGATCGAAGCCATTCAACCCAGCTTTCTGACCTACGCCGACGAGCGGATGCAGATCATCTGCCGCACCCGGCAGGGCAAGCTGGCCGAGTCCTGGTCAAGCGATCAGGGCAAGACCTGGCAGCCGCTGCAACTGATGGATCTGCCCAACCCCAACGCGGGCACCGACGCGGTGACGCTGGCGGACGGGCGGCAGTTGCTGGTGTATAACCCGCAGAGCAAGGGTCGCTCGCCTCTGGCGGTGGCGATCAGCGAGGACGGGGCTGCTTGGAAACAGGTGCTCGTTTTGGAAGACGAGCCGAACATGGAATTTTCGTATCCTGCCGTGATTCAGGATTCCCAGGGCAAAGTACACGTGACTTACACCTGGAAGCGCCAGCGCATCAAACACGTGGTAATCGATCCGACGCTTTTGTCGCATTAGGAGACGCAGTGAAATGACGCAGTCCAACAAACCATTACGAGGCATTATTCCCCCCATGGCCACGCCCATGTCGACGCCTGACACGCTCGACGTGGAGGGCCTCAACCGTCTGATCGAGCACCTGATCGGCGGCGGTGTCAACGGCATCTTCGTGCTGGGCACCACCGGCGAAGCGCCCAGCCACAGCTACGAGCTGCGCCAGCAACTGCTGGAAAAAGCCTGCGAGTTCGTCAACGGCCGCGTGCCCATCCTCGTCGGCATCACCGACACCAGCGCCGGCGAAGCGGTCAACTTCGCCAAACTCGCCAAGAACGCCGGGGCCTACGGCCTGGTCTGCGCGCCGCCGTTCTATTTCCGGCCCACACAGAGCGAACTGCTCGATTTCATGCTGCACCTGGCCGACAACGTCCCGCTGCCGCTGTACGTGTACAACATGCCCAGCCTGACCAACGTCGCCTTCGCCGTGGACACCACGCTCAAGGCCCTCGAGCATCCCAACGTCCACGGCGTCAAGGACAGCGGCGGCAACATGGTTTATTTCCATGCCCTGCGCCAGGCCCTCAAGGGACGCACCGACAAGTCCCTGTTCATCGGCCCCGAGGAAATGCTGGCCGAGGCCCTGCTGCTGGGCGCTGACGGTGGCGTCCCCGGCGGCGGCAACGCCTGCCCCGGTCTCTACGCTGAACTCTACAAAACCGCCACGGCCGGCGATCTGAAAAAGACTGTCGAACTGCAGGCCAACATCATGGCCCTCAGCAAAGCCATCTACAGTTGCGGCGAGTATGGCTCAAGCTTCCTCAAGGGCGTCAAGTGCGTGCTGGAAGAACTGGGTGTCTGCAAGGCTCTGCCGGCCGCGCCGCTCAAGCCCGTGTCGGATGCCGAGCGCCGCCGCATCAGCGAAGCTTTTGCCAAGCTCAATTTCCCCCCGGCCTGGACCGGTGCGGCTGTGGCGGCCAAGTGATCGCTGCGATACCACTTTGACTGCGTTACAATCGCCCTGCCGAGACCGAAGCGGCGGGGCGTTTTCACATAAGGGGAACTGCGCATGAATCATCGTCAACTGCTCGCACGTTCGCTGCTCAGCGGCGCGGCCGTCGCTTTGCCGCATTCCGCCGGTGCCTTGGCCGCCCAAGCCGCGCCGCCCGCCCGGCCCAATATCCTGCTGATCTTCATCGATGATCTGGGCTACGCTGACACCGGCTGCTACGGCTCGCCGATCCCCGAAACGCCCAACATCGATCGCCTGGCCACGCAGGGCATGCGCTTCACCAGCGGCTATGCATCCGCACCCATCTGCTCTGCCTCGCGGGCGGCCCTGCTGACCGGCCGCAGTTGCGCGCGGCTCGGCTTCGAGTTCGTCACCGATTACGAGGATAAAAATCCCACCTTCGACCAATGGGCGGATCTGAGCAAGCAGTACCCCCTTGTACCGCCCATGAAGACCAAGAACCTGCCCCTTTACGAGCGCACCATTGCCGAGCAGCTCAACGATGCCGGCTACATAACCGGGATGACCGGCAAGTGGCACGTGGCAGCCCATCATCTGAAATACAACGGCTGGAGTCTCACCCACGGCCCCGCCCAGCAAGGCTTCCAGTGGACCAACGACACCGAAGGCGCCTGGTTCGTGCCCAAAGAGGAACGCGGCAAATATGGCCCCTACCAGCAGGGTGAATTCCCCGAGGACGAACTGACCCAAGGCGCGATCGAATTCATTCGTCAGACGCACGACAAACCCTTCTTCCTCTATGTCAGCCACTACTACGTCCACGATCCACTGAACACCAGGTGCAAATGGCTGATCGAGAAGTACCGGGAGAAAGGTTTTCCCGACATCAGCGAAGACCGCGTCAAATACGCCGCCGAGATCGAACAGATGGATCACTACGTCGGGCAACTGCTCGACGCCCTCGATGAAGCGGGACTGGCGGACAACACGCTGGTGATCTTCACTTCCGACAACGGCGGGCAGCCCGATCACGCCTGGAACCGCCCGTTGCGCGGCAGCAAGTGGAACCTCTACGAGGGCGGCGTGCGCGTGCCGCTGATCGCCCGTTGGCCCGGCGTCATCAAAGCAGCCTCGACCTGCGATGTGCCCGTGGTCAGCACCGACTTCCTGCCCACCTTCATGGAACTGGCCGGCCGCCAGCCCGATGCCGACCGCGAATACGACGGCGTCTCCATCCTGCCTCTGCTCAAGGGCGAGCCGACGCCGGACTATCTGGTCGATCGCCCGCTGGTCTGGCACTTCCCCACCTATCATCGCCGACCTTCGACGGATCCTTCGCTGCCCATCGGCATCGAAGATGAATACATCTCACTGACGCACCCGATGTCGTCGATTCGCAAGGGCAAGTACAAACTGATCTATTTTTACGAAGAGCCGCGCTTTGAACTGTACGACCTGGAGGCGGATGTCTCCGAGCAGCACGATCTGAGCAGCGAAAAGCCGCAGATCGCAGCCGAGCTGCGCAATGAACTGCTGACTTATCTCCAGCTCGTGCACGCCCGCTTCCCCACGACGAACTATCAATATCAGCCATGAAACAAAAACTTTTGCGTCAGTCAGCCCTGTGGCTTGCTGTTTGTATCCTCACCTGCCTGTGCGGCGTCACGCGCGCCGGGGCGGTGGAGATCGCCTCCATCTTCGGCACGCACATGGTGCTGCAGGCGGACATGCCGGTGCCGGTCTGGGGCTGGGCCCAGCCGGGCGATCACATCACCGTCCGCATCGCCGAGCAGAATGTTTCAGCCGTCACCGACAAGACCGGCCGCTGGCAGGTCGAGCTTGCACCTTTGCCTGCAAACAAACAACCTTTGACGATGACGGTCAGCGACGGTGCTCAGTCGCTGACCCTCGAAGACATTCTCGTCGGTGAACTCTGGCTGTGCGGCGGACAATCGAACATGTCCTGGGGATTGAAGACGGCCGGTGATGCGGAAAACGAAATCGCCAAGGCCGACCATCCCATGATTCGCCTGTTCATCGTCACCGAGCGCTACAGCGACGACGGCCCGCAGCCCGACGTTGAGGGCGAATGGATGCTCTGCACCCCGCAGAATGTGCCGAACTTTTCAGCCGTGGCTTATTTCTTCGGCCGTGGTCTGCAGCGGGCGCTGGATCGCCCGGTGGGCCTGATCGTCTCGGCTCGCGGCGGATCGGCGGCCGAGGCGTGGGTGCGCCCCCGGGCCCTGCAGGGCGATGCGGATCTGTCCGGGTTGCTGCAGCAGCGCGACGAGTGGTTCGCGCAATACCCCGGGATCCTGGCCGACTACGAACAGCAGGTGGAGCAGGCCAGACAGCAGGGCGGCCAGGCGCCGCGCAAGCCGCGCGAGTTGAATCGCTACTATTACGCCTGTGAATCGTACAACGCCATGATCGCGCCCCTGCCGCCGCTGGCGATTGCCGGCGTCATCTGGTACCAGGGCGAGCACAACGAGACGCGCGCCTATCAATATCGCAAACTGTTTCCCGCCGTGATCAACGACTGGCGCGGGCAGTGGCAGCGACCCGACCTGCCGTTCCTGTTCGTGCAATTGCCTAACTTCCGTGACCGCCTGGAAGAGCCGGCCGACGCCACCCGCGCTGAGCTGCGCGAGGCCCAGGCCATGGCCCTGATGCTGCCGCACACCGCCATGGTGGTGACCATCGACGTCGGTGAAGCCAAAAACAATCACCCCAAGAACAAGCAGGCCATCGGCCATCGACTGACCCTGGCGGCCCTGGGCACGGTTTACGGCAAGGATGTCGCTTACCAGTGCCCCATGGTGGGCGATGTGCAATTCAAAGGCCCCCAGGTGCGCGTGACGTTCAAGCATGCGGTCGGCGGCCTGGTCAACACAGCCCAAGGTCCGTTGCAGGGTTTCGCCGTCGCCGGTGAGGATCGCAAGTTCCATTGGGCCGAGGCAAGCATCGACGGCGACAGCGTGATCGTGCAAAGCCAGGACGTGCCCAATCCCGTGGCGGTGCGTTACGCCTGGGCCGACAACCCCGCCGCCACACTGGCCAACGGTGCGGGTCTGCCTGCCGCGCCATTCCGCAGTGATGACTGGCCCGGTTTGACCAGCGACGCCCGCTGAGCCGGCTCGGCTGTGTCCGTTTCGGCGAAGCAAGTTGTCCCCGCACATTCCAGCCGCGGCGGTACACTTGATGGCCATGGAACTGTCGCGCTGCGCCATCCACACCATGACGCACAAGCCCTGGACGCTGGCCCAGTGCTGTGACAAGTTCGCGGCCGCGGGTATCGGCGGCATCAGCGTGTGGCGCAACGTGCTCGAGCCGATCCATCTCGATGAAGCAGCCCGAATCGTGCGCGGCAGCGGCCTGCAAGTCCCCGCCCTGGTGCGCGGCGGGTTTTTCGTTTCCACCGATGCTGACAAGCGCCGGGTTGCCATCGATGAAAACAAAAGGTGCATCGACGAGGCGGCCGCACTCGGGGCGGAGATGGTGGTGCTGGTGGTGGGGGCGCAACCGGGTTTGCCGCTGGCCGATGCGCGGCAGCAGGTGTGCGACGGCATCGCTGCCTGTCTGGATCACGCCCAGGCCTGCAACGTCAAGCTCGCCATCGAACCGCTGCACCCGATCTACGCAGCCGATCGCTCCTGCATCAACCGCATGGCCGAGGCCCGCGCCATCTGTCAGACGCTGCAACACCCCATGCTCGGCATCGCCCTGGATGTCTATCACGTCTGGTGGGATCCGGATCTGGAAAGCGAGATCGAAATCGCTGGCAAGCAAGGCACGCTGCTGGCCCTGCACGTCTGTGACTGGCGGCAGGTGTTGCGCGATCCGCTCAACGATCGCGGCCTGATGGGTGACGGCTGCATCGACATCCGCGCCATCCGTCGCCTGGTGGAAAACACCGGTTTCCAAGGATTGATCGAGGTCGAAGTGTTCAGCGACCAGTATTGGGCCATGGACCAGGATGAGTATCTGAAGCTCGTCTGTCAGCGCTTCGCCGATTGCGTGTAGTGCGATTGTGCATGGTGAATCGAATTTTGACAGGATTCACAGGATGGACAGGATTCACAGGGTGATCCATTCAAGCTTCTAATCCTGTTGATCCTGTCCATCCTGTTATCCTGTCGAAATCGAATATCATTAATGCACCCAAAAGAGAATTGATGAATCCCAACCCATCCTCACCCCCGCGTCTCGGTTTCATCGGCGGCTTCGGTCATCACTACCTGGCCCAGGCCGTCGGCAAAGGTGAAATCACTGCCACCCAGTGTGCCATCGCCGGCGATGGCCGTGACGCGGACGCCGCCCGTCAGCGCCTTGGCAAACTGTTGCCCGATGCCGCGTGGTTCGACGACCCGATCGACATGCTCGACCGCTTTCAGCCGCAGGTCGTCAGCATGGGCGGCGTCTATGCCCACAACGCAAGACTGAGCGTCGAAGCCCTCACCCGCGGCATGGGCGTGGTCAGTGACAAACCCGTGGCCGCCACGTGGGACGATCATCATGCGCTGTGCCGCGCCGCCGAGGGCCGCAACCTGGTGACCGAGTTCGACTTCCGCGGCCAGCAGACCTTTCGCGCCGCCCGTCAGGCTTTTCAACAGGGCCGCATTGGGCAAGTGGTCTTGATCAACGCCCAGAAAAGCTATCGCTTCGGCGACAGCCGCCCCGACTTCTACCGCCGCCGCGCCGACTACGGCTCCACGCTGCTGTGGGTCGCCTCGCACGCCATCGACGCCATCGCTTTCGTCACCGGCCAGCGCTTCACTGCCGTGGCTGCCCGTCACGGCAACGTCGCTCGCCGCGACTTTCAGACCATGGAGGACCACTGCGTCGCGATGTTCGCTCTGGGCAACGGCTCAACTGCCGTGGTGCATGCCGACTTTCATCAGCCCAAAGCCTCCGCATCGCACGGCGATGATCGCCTGCGCGTGGTGGGCAGTGAAGGCATTCTGGAAGTTCGGGCCGGGCGCTGTCTGCTGACCACGCACCAGCAGGCGATCACCGACATTACCGACGAGGCAGCCCCGGTCAGCGGCGGGGCATTGATGCTGGATGCAGCGATGCACGGTGAGAACGACGCATTCGGCACGAAGGCGACGCTGGCGATCTCGCAGGTGCTGCTGCACGCGCGGGATGCGGCAGACAGCGGCAAGTGGGTGCGGATCGGTTCTGACAAAAGTGAAAAGTGAAAAGCGAAAAGTGAAAATGCTTAATCGCTTTTCATCATCCTGTTGATCCTGTCCATCCTGTCCAGGCCGAACGTGATCAGACGCCGGGCCAGCCGGGGAAGACGAATTTACCGTCGCGCTGGATGACTTGCCCATCGACGGTGATGGTTCCGCCGGTTCTCATATCGCAGACCATGTCCCAGTGCAGGCCGGAGCTGTTGCTGTTGCCGGTCTCGGGATAGCCTGCTCCGACGGCTGCGTGGAAGGTGCCGCCGATCTTTTCGTCGAACAGCGTGTTCTTGCTGTAGTTGGTGATCTGGTAGTTGGTGCCGATGGCGATCTCGCCCACGAAGCGGGCGCCGGCGTCCTGGTCCAGCATGTTCAGCAGGAAGTCGAGATTCTTGGAAGCCTTGGCGTCAACCACTTTGCCTTTTTCGAAGGTGAACACGATGTCGTGCACTTCGCGGCCGTTGTGGACGGCGGGGAATGAGTAATGCACGATGCCGTTGACGCCGCCGTCGGGTGCCTTGAGGTTGGGTCCGGTGAAGACTTCGCCGTCGGGGAAGTTTTCGTGGCCGCAGCAGTTGATCCAGGTCATGCCCTCGACGTTGACGTGCAGGTCGGTGCCCCCGGAAGTCTGAAAGTGCACGTGCTTTTTACCGTTGAGGAAATCCACGACCTGCTGCTGCGACGCTTCGATCTTGCGCCACTCGGCGATGGGGTCGTCCTTGTCCAGGTGGCCGGCGTTGAAGACGAAATCTTCGTATTCCGCCAGGCTCATCTCAGCATCCTGGGCTGAGGCGTAGGTGGGAAAGAGCGTGCCGGTCCAGCGCAGCGATTTGCTGGCGGCGCGATTCATGAAGATTTCCATGATCGGCTTGCGGGCGGCGGAAGCCAGCTTCTGCTTGCGTGGGTCGATGCGACTGAGGCTCTTGGTGTTGGTGTCCGCCCACAGGCCGATGGAGGCGTCGATCTTCTCGATCTCGTATTTGGCCAGGGGACTGACGTACTGCAACTGCTCGTCGTTGGCTGCGGCAAAAAAAATGTCCTTGGCGTTGTCCAGGGCGCATTGGACGTAAGGGTTTCCCCCCGCTCGCAGCACCGCCTCGTACAGGGCCTCCAGCAGCGGGGCGCCCACCACCGGCCCGGCCAGCCGCACCAACTGCCCCGGCTTGATGCCCACCGAATATTCCACCAGCACCCGGGCCAATTTATCCAGTCTCTGATCGCGCAAGGCCTGTCTCCTTTTTAAAGCTGCCCATGGTACAGAAAACGCCCTTGCCAAGCTGCCTCTGATCGCCTAGGGTGAAGCAGTACCCGCTTGATCGTGAGGGAGACGACATGCCGGCTGGACCAGGATCGGACGATTCACCCACGCACCGCCCAGTCGGTTCGGAGGCGTCGGGCGACATGCTCGCTGCCTCTGAACCGAACGCTTCCGTGCAGGCTCCCGCCCTGCCCGATGATGACGAGCAGGCCCAGGCGGTCAGCGATCTTCCCGACGGCACGGACCGCTTCACGTTTGGCCGCAGTCTCGAACCCGCATTACGCCGCGCCTGCCAGGGGCGACTCTCCGAGGTCAGTTGGTTCCGCTCCGACTGGCAACGCGGCGGGGCGTTGACCGGCTTCGCAGAGTGGACCGACGACGACGGCCGGGTGTTGCCCGCATTCGTCAAGATGCCCGTGCCCCCGTGCGAGCGACATTGGCTGGCCGCCCTGCAAGCTCACCCCGACGTGGCCCCGCGCCTCTTCGGCCACGGCGAGCAGGTCGAAGGTTACGACCTGGCGTGGATCGTCATGGAAAAAATCGAGCACGGCCCGCTCGGTTCCGCCTGGCTGGGCAAAGAGTTCGACCTGCTGGCCGAAGCAGCGGGGCGGTTCTATGCCGCGGCCGCGCAACATCCGCTGGTGGGCCAACCGCTGCAAAAAGACTGGCAGGCCATCTACGAACTGAGTCGCAAGCACGCCCACAACGGCTCACTGGCCGAGTCGCAACGCTGGAACGCGGTGCTCAAGAAAGCGCATCGCAAGCTCAAGGATTGGATCGCCCAGTGGGAGCAGCGCCCCTGCGAAGACTGGTGCCACGGCGACCTGCACCTGGCCAATGCCCTGACCCGTAGCGAACCGCCCGATGGCCCCGCCCTGCTGGTGGATTTCGCCCGCACCCGCGTGGGGCACTGGGTCGAAGATGCCATCTACTTCGAGCATCTGTTCTGGGCCCGTCGCCAACGCCTCGGCGACCGCCGCCCGGCCAGCATGATCGCCCATCAGCGCAAGCACCACGGCCTGAAAGTCAGCGAAGACTGGCCGCGCTATGCCGACCTCAAGCGCGCCCTGCTGGCCATGAGCACCCCCGCCATGCTGCCGCACGACGGCGAACCGCATCACGTGCACGCCGCCCTGGAAGTGCTCGAACGGGCGGTGGGGTGATTGGGAGCAGAATGTCTCGCGGAGAACGCGGAGAGCGCGGAGGGGAACCATACACGTGTGATGCATCTCGCACTCTGACTTTGCGCCAAGCCACGCAGTCGTGCCTATCGATTCAGCGCACTCTGACCCAGGCACCAGCGGGTTCATTCTGCTCATGGCTGTTATTAGTTTTCTAGAAAACTAATAACAGCTTCGAATCTCAAAGACACCCGACTCCTGGGACGCACAATCAGCATGGGATAGGTGTGATTTGAATTGACAAGATGAATTGGCACAGCCGGCCCATCACCCGGTCCATTCAAATGAGTTTGCCTTCTCTCCGCGCTCTTGGCGCACTCCGCGAGACCCTCTGCCGTTTCATTCTTTCTGCATCGGCCCGAAACTGACCAGCTTCAGCGAGCCGTCCTGGATCAGCCCCACGCCCGGAGCGTACAGCTTGTATTCCTTTGCTCCCGGCTCCAGCGGTGTCGTCTCCTCGATCTTCAGGCAATGCTCGAAAACGCCGGCCGGGGTTTCGACCTTCTGCTCCAGGTCCACGATCTGGGCCCGGTCCATCGCCACGCCCGGCGCCATCTCCTGGTAGTAGCGGGCGCCGACCAGCACCTGGCCCGACATCATCAAGCCGAACTTCGCTTTGTCCTGTCCGCTCAGCCAGGCGCCTTCGTGACCGATGACATGGTCATCCTCATAGATGTCCACCTCTTCGCCGAAGTAAAACACGCTGTTGCTGCGCGAGCTGATGGCGAAGTAGTTGCGCGAGACTTCGACCAGTTGGCCGTTTTTGCTTTCGCGTTCTTCGACCACCCGCGTGGTGATGCCGTCGATCTCGCGCGTTTCGTCGAGCACGGTGATGATGAGCGTTTCGCCGCCGCCTTCGAAGGTGGCCTGGAAGCCGGGCTCGAGGTTGAAGAAGGGATTGCGCCCGCTGTCCACCAGTTCGCCTTCCTCGACCGGGAAGCTGCTGGTCCACGCGTTTTGCCCGAGACTGCGCCCCGGCATCAGACTCAACAGACACACGACAGCGATCCACCCGATCCAATGGCGTTTCAGCATGACAGACTCCTTTGTTCTACCGAGGCCGCCCCGATTCATCGGGGCGTAGTCCACTTCACTAAACCGAAGCGTCTTAAATCCACGATCCCATTCTACCCCTCCAACTCACCCAGTATCACCCGCGCCAGCGCCGCATCGCCCATCGCCGCCTTCAAACAGCGCATCCCCTCGCGCACGCTGATCGGCCCCTCGCGCAGCGTCGTCCGCAGCAGCGTGGCGAACATCTTCACGATCTGCTTGCCGCTGCGCAACCGGCGAATCCCCAGCGGATCGATCATCACCGGCTCATCGCCCCCGTCCACGCACGCAGCATCTGCGATCAAATTGCTCAGCTTCTGATCACGATTGACCAGCCCCAGGTCCAGCAAGCGGCGAATCTGCCGCCCCACGCCGCAGGCCAGTTGCAGACGCAACTGTCGATCCTGGCAACTGCGGGCCAGATGGTGCATCGCCCGGCCGTCAACGTAAGGCAGAATCAATAATTCCCCATCCGCATCCAACGGCTGCGACACCGGGAGCGAACAGCGCACCCCCCCGGCTGCCAGTTGCTTCGCCCAGCGCCACTCGCGCCAGGACGGGCTCATGCGCAGCCACATTTTCCAGCGCTGGACGCGATAGACCTTCAGCACATAGCTGCGCCCATCAAGCTGCGCGCGATAGACCACGCTGCGCTGGGGATCGTCTTTGAGCTTTTCAAGCTTGCTGCGATCCAGCTCCAGCAAAGCCGCGACGGGTTGTGTTTGATCGGGCGCGCTCATGCGGCCGCCACTTCCTTCAGCAATGCTTCGACCTGGTCGGCATGCCGTTCGATCGAAAGCTCCGCCGCCAAACCGTTCATCGCAGCGCGGCAGCGGGCCCGTTCAGCGGGATCAGCCAATTCCTTCATCGCCGCCGCCAGGGCTGAGGCATCGTTCGATTGTTCGATCACCCGGCCGCACATCTGCTCACCGCGGCGCACGAAGTCGGATGAGCCGTCGAATTGCGTGGTGATGGCCGGCACACCCATCAGCAGACTTTCGATCACCACCCGGCTGGATGGATCGTAAAACGTCGGATGCACGGTGACATCGGCAGCGGCGAACGCGGCCGGCATGTTCTGCGTGTGTCCCACGAAGCGCACGCTGCCGCGCACACCCAATCGCTCGGCGGTCATCTGCTCGGCAATCCCCACCTGCCCGGTCAGCAGCACCACTGCCCGCACGCCGTCGTTCAGCAGCAGCGGCAGCGCCCGCATCAGTGTGTCAATGCCCTTGAGCTGCGGATTGAACGCGGAGAACAGGTACACCGTGGTCTTGTCATCGATGCTGAACCCGTGGCGAATCCGCCGTCGCCACACGCTGCGCTGCTCGTCCGTCGGCGGGGTCAGGCTCACCGCATTGGGAATCAGGCGGATTTTCTCATCGGGCACGCCCAACTCCTGGAACTGCCGGCGAACGTAGCCGCTCAGGGCCGCCACCGCCTTGAAGCGCGGATGGGCAAGCGATCGCTTCTCCAGTCGCCGCAGCATCACCTGCTTGGGCGTCACCAGGTTGGTCAGGAGCTTGACGTATTTGCCGCTGCCGTGGCGCGTGGCCACGTTGCGCTGTTGTGTGGCCCGCATGGAGCCGCCCAGCGGTTGCAGCACGTCGGCCGCCACGCTGGTGTGAAACGACAGGCTCACATCGAAGTCGCCCTCGGACAGGCGGTTGTCGATCCAGTTGGCAAACCGCCACAAGCGCACCGCCGTGCGCGGCTTGCCCGTCGGACCTTCCTCGATGGTCGCCCCCGGAATTTTTTCCGCCGCATGATGTGTGCATACGCCGCAGAGCACGGTCACTTCATGCCCGCGCCGGGTGAGTCTGCCGGCAAGCTCCACGCAGTTGCGCTCGGCGCCGCCGCCGGCCGGATCGAGATGCTCGATGATCAATGCGATGCGCATGAGCGTTCAATCCTTCACAGCCGCGCCGCGCAGCAGTTCGTCAGCCGCCGCCGCCACCTGCTTGAAGCTGATACCCGCCATGGTGCCGTCGTCCGTCACGATCTGCCGCTCCAGCGGAAAGTCGATGCGGGTCCAGGCTGGATCGGTCGGCCCGAACAACGTAACCACCGGCGTCCCCGCCGCCGCCGCCAGATGGCGCGGGCCGGTGTCATTGGTCACCAGCAGTGATGCACTGCGAATCACCGCCTTGAGGCTCGACAATGTCAGCCCGAAGCTGGCCAGGTTCACCGGCGGCGTCCGGGCCTGGCGCTGCACCGCCGCGAGTATGCCGATCTCGCGCGGTGATCCGGTCAACGCCACGGACGCATGATGGACCTTCACCAGATGGTCCGACAGTTGCGCAAACATCTGATGCGGCCAGCATTTCTCCAGCTTGCTCGCCCCCACGTTCAGCAGCACCAGCGGCTTTGCCCCGGCCAGTTTCGCCCGGATCAACAGTTGCTCCGCCTCGCGCTGCTCCTGGGCGCTGATGAACAGCTCCATGGCTGGATCGGGATGTTCAGCCCCCAGGTAGCGGGCGATGCCCAGGTAGTAATCGATGGCGGGGATCGGCGTAAACCCGTGTTGATCGCGCGGCGGCAGCAGACGATCGGTCAGCATGAAGCCGCGCCCGTCACGGTCGTAACCGATGCGGCGCGGGATGCCCGCCAGGCTGACCATCATGGCTGTGCGGAAACTGTTGGGCAGCAGCACCACCGCGTCGAAGCGTCCGGCCGCCAGTCGCCGCGCCAGGCGCAACGGACCCCGCCGCCGCAGATCGCTGCGTCCCTGCCGCCGGGGGCGGATGGTCAGCATGCGGTCAATCCACGGGCAACCCTCCAGCACCGGGCGCACGTTGGCCTTGATCAGGGCGGAAATGTGGGCCTGCTCGAACAGGCGGCGCAAGGCGCGCAGGGTCGGCCCGGCCATCACGCAATCCCCCAGCCAGGTGGGCATGACGATCAGCAGGCGCTGCGGCGAAATCTGGCTTGAGCGGGCGCTCATGACGTTGAGTATAGCGGCCCGGTGAGCTGGTTTGCGCGGGCGCTCACCGCCGATGCACGAACAGCAGCAGGGCGATGGTCGCCCCCTGCACGATCAGCCCGCTGAGCATCCAGCGCATGAACAGGTCGAAATCTTTTGCCCCCATCCACAGCCCGCCCAGCAGACACACCGCTGCCACTAATTGCAGCACGATGGCGGTGATCGACAGGTAATTAAACTCACCGTCTGACGAGCCGCGCTGGGCCCGCAGTTCCTGAAGAATCAATCGCAACACCCGCGAATCACCACTTGAACTGGTGGATTTTTGATTTCTGATTTCTGATTTTGGAATGACTGGCGCAGGAGCAGGCGGAGGCTTAGGTGACGGTGCTGGCGCAGGCGAGGTCGCAGGCGCAGGTGGCGGCGGTGGTGGGGCGGGCGCAACAGTCTGCGCAGGAACCGCCACCGCCTTCTGCCCACCGCCTTCCGCCTTCGCTCTCTCCAACGGCGGCGTATCCCACGGCTGAAACGGCCTGGTGGCACGCGGCGTCGCAGGAGTTGCCGTTTCCGGGGGCCGCGGCGGCGCGGGCTTCTGCAACTGGGCCACAGCCGCGGCGTCCCACTTGCGTTCACCAGCCATGGCCCGCGCGATCGTCTGCTCGCTCTCGGGATTGCGCTGTTGAGCGATGATGCGCACCGCTTCGATCAGCGTGCGGGCGTAGTAATTGGGCCAGCGAGGCGAGTCAGCCGGGGCCTCGTTATGAGCACGCTCCAGCTTGGCCAGATCCAGCGGGGCCAGCAGGTCGGCATCCTCGCGCAGCAGAATGGTGCGCGTTCCCGCCGCAGCGCCCGCCTGTACATCGCGCGGCTGATCGCCGATGGTCCACGAACGCGACAGGTCCAGGTCGTGCTGCTTAGCCGCCTCCAGCCACATGCCCGGCTGAGGCTTGCGATTGGGATGCTCGCGCTTGTACTTGGAAACCTTGCCCTCCGGATGGTAAGGGCAGTAGTAGTAGGCATCGATGCGCGCCCCGTTGGCCGCCTGCTGCAGCAGTTGGCTGAGGCGCTGGTTGACCGCCTGCACGTCGTCCTCGGTGAAGTTGCCGCGAGCAACGCCGCCCTGGTTGCTGACCACGATGACCTTGTAGCCCAGCCCGCACAGCGACGCCACCGCCGCGGCTGCGCCCTGCATGAGGATGACCTTCCGGGGGTCGCCCAGGTCGCCGTCGTTGTGGATCAGCGTGTTATCACGATCGAGAAACACCGCCGGGTGCATGGGTTTATCGTATCAGGAAAGCGGCCGGAAGGCCTTTTTTACAGGGCGCGGGCCGCGACGGCGGGCAGGCCGGTTTTTTGCACGATGGCGGCTGCGAGCCGGCGAGCCTGTTCAGCCGAATCAGCCAGAACGAACATGGCAGATCCCGAGCCGGTGACGTGAACAGGCCCGTCCACCACGGCACTGACGCGGGCTTGCGCTTCAGCCAGCTTCGGCTCCACGCGCATCGCCGCCGCTGCCAGGTCGTTGAAGGGCTGATCGTTTGCCAAATGACTGGATTGCATCAGCGCCCGCACGCGCGCCTCATCGAGCGTCGCGCCACCCATTTCATCGAACGAACGATACACCGCGCCCGTCGGACAACGCAGCGGCGGCAGGATAAGTATTAAATTAATACCTAATCCGCTCGAGGTGGTGACAGGTTCGATCTGCTGGCCCAAACCGGTGACCAGGGCGGCGCGGTGTGGGCTGACGGCGAAGGCGACGTCGCTGCCGAGTTCGCTTGCCAGCGCGACAAGATCATTGTCAGTCAGGTGCAACTCAAACAGTTCGTTGACCGCGCGCAACATGGCGCCGGCATCGGATGATCCGCCACCCAGGCCGGCGCCGGCGGGGATGCGTTTGGTCAGTGCGGCGCGGATGGGCAACTTGCGCCCGAGGTGGCGCTCGAGCAGTTGATGCGCGCGGTAGGCCAGGTCTTTTTCCAACGGCCAGTCGATCGGCTGCGGCTGCGGCGCATCATCGGCGAAGCGCAGGGTCAGTTGCGTGACCTCGGCGCGCTCGATGCCCAGCTCGTCAGCGAAGTCGAGCTTGACCATCCAACTGGCGATCGGGTGCAGTCGATCAGCACCGGGTGGGCCGACGGACAGTGCGAGGTTGACCTTGGCGAAACACGGTTGGTTCATGCCGTGCCGGGCGTAACGGCCGCGTGCCGGGTTTCAGCTTCGGCCGGTGCGGGCATTGGGATCGGCTGGGGCAGGTTGAGCCCGAGCATCAGGTCGCCGTGCAGTTGGGCCCACTGCAGTTCAGCGCGGCGGACGTCGCCGAGGCGCTCGGACCACAGGCTGATGAGCTTTTCGATCATCGGGGGCAGATGGCGACCGGGCTGAGCATGACCGACGCTGGCCAGCCAGAACATCAGCAGGTACTGCTCGGGCTGCTCCTGGGCGATGCGGCCGTACATGCGGAAGACCTGGTCGAGGGCCAGGCCGGCCTCGGAGGCGGTCAGCACCGGATCGAAGCGTCGCTGAGTCACCGCCGCCAGCAGTTGCCGCTTGTCGGTGAAGTAGCGATAGATCGAGCCGACGGCGCAGTTGAGTCGCTTGGCGATGCGACGGATGGTGGTGCCGTCGTAGCCATCCTCATTGAGGCATGCTTCCGTGGCATCAAGAATCTGGGCGCGGTCGAGATGTGCGATCTTTCGTCCGGGCTGCGCGATGTGAGATGATGTAAGAGCCAGTCCGTTAGCCGTGTCAGACATGTTCACCTCCCTGTGAACACGAGGAATGGAATGAATCAACTGCGGTTAGTGTGAGAAGTGTGCGGGCGACTGTCAAGCGGCCAAGGGGCAAAACTGCAAAAAGAAACATGTAGCGCGTTGCCCCCGGTGGATTCACCGGGGGCTAAATGGCAATGCGGGGGCACTTGCGGGACGGCCGTTATGCGGCCGGCGGTTGCAGTTGGCTGCGGGTCAGAACCTGGTAGGTGGGACAACGGCTCAGAAGTTCGTTGTGCGTGCCGCGATCGACGATGCGGCCGGTCTCCATGACCAGGATCTGGTCGGCGTCGATCACGGTGCTGAGGCGATGGGCGATGATGAAGGTGGTGCGACCGCGTCGCAGGGTGCGCAGGGCCTGGCTGATGCGGGCCTCGCTGTCGGCGTCGATCTGGCTGGTGGCCTCGTCCAGGATCAGGATGCTGGGGTCGCTGAGGATGGCCCGGGCGATGGCCAGGCGCTGCCGCTGACCGCCGCTGAGGCCTTCCCCAGCCTCGCCCAATGGGCTGTCGTAGCCGGCGGGAAGCTGGCTGATGAACTCATGGGCCCCAGCCAGGCGGGCGGCCTCCTCGATGCGGGCCTGCGGCGTCAGGGGCCGGGCATAGGCGATGTTCTGGGCGATGGTGCCCTCAAAAAGGATCGTCTGCTGGCTGACCACCGCGATCTGCTCGCGCAGGGAGCGGAGGTTGACCGTGGCGATGTCGGTCCCGTCGATCAGGACCCGGCCGTCCCGGGGCTGATACAGCCGCGGCAGCAGGCTCATCAGGGTGGATTTGCCCGAGCCGTTGGCCCCCACGATGGCGGTGGTCTGGCCGAAGGGGATGCTCAAGTTGACGTCGCGCAGGGCGTCCTCTTTCTGCTGGTCATAGCTGAAGCTGACCGCTTCGAAGCTGACCTGGCGGCGATGGCGGGCCAGCTTGGGCAGATCGCGGCGAGCCCGGAACTGCACCGGCTCCACGGGCAGCTTCAGGCCCTCCATGATGCGGGTGGCCGCGGCGTCGGATTCCTTGATCTGAATATGGATGCCGGTCAGCGGCTTGAGGCTGGCGCCGGCGGCGGCGAGGCTGACCATCACCACCGCGAACTTCAACGGGTCGGCGTTGGAGCCGAAGAAAAACCACCCCGCCACGATGGCGGTCAGCAGTACGCCGATCAAAGCGATCGTTTCGATCACCGGCCCCGCCAGGGCGCGGGCCTGTCGCATCGCCATCTGCTCGGCGAACAAACGACGGTTCAGCCTGCTGAAGTGGCGGCGCTCGAAGGCCTCGGCGTTCTGCGTCTTGATCACCGGCAGGGCCACGGACACCGTGTGCAGGCTTTTGAGCATGGTGGCCTGCTCACGCAACGCGCGGCGGCTGGCCCGCTTGATCACCTTGCCGAACTTGCGCATGGAGATGACGATCAGCGGCACCGCGATCAGTGCCAGCAACGTCAAGTGCCAGTCCAGCATCAGCGCCACGCACAAAGCGCTGGCGCCTTTGAACACTTCCGCCACCGCTTTGCTGAGGATGGCCAATTGCCCGCGGGTCAGCACATTGATATCGACGATGATGCGGCTGGCGAAACCGCTGCCTTCTTGCTGTTCGCCCAGCGCCCCCAGCGGAGCGAACAACATGCGATCGAACAGCCGGGCCCGCCAGATCATGGCCAGCCGCTGCACCGCGGTGATGGTCAGCAGCTCGTGCAGGTAGCGCCCGAAGCTGCCGATCAGGGCCAGCACCAGCACGACCACCAGCACCATGACGAACGAGCCGAACAGGCTGTGCGGGATCAGGTCGGTGATGTGCTGGGCCAGTTCCACGCGCCAGGCGGCGGGCGCAATGTCGGGCGACTGGGTGGCCAGCAGATTGTCGTTGACCAGTTGCGGCAGCGGATTGTTGCCCTTGGCCCCTTCACCGCTGAAAAACAACTTGAAGACGGGCAGCAGCATGGCCAGGCCCGCCCCGAAGCAGGCTGCGGAGATCAGCGCGCCGCCCAGGGCGGGGATCAGCAGGCGCTTGAAGCGCAACAGTTCGCCTGTGGTTTTCCAGTAGTCGCCGCGCATGTGAGGTTAGTGTACCGAGTGCGGTGGGTGACGGCCGCTGAAGCGACCTCCGCCGCGAGCAGCGGGGGGGGGCTCAGCCGTAGAGCCGTTGCAGGTAGTCGAAGAAGTCGGGGAAGGTCTTTTTGACGCAGGATGGGTCGTTGATTGTGACCCCGCCCTGCCGCAGACCTGCCAGGGCGAAGCTCATGGCCATGCGATGGTCGTCGTAGGTGTCGATGGCCGCGGGGGTGACTTTGCCGTGAGCAGGCGGCGTGATGGCGAGGTCGTCGCCGTCGATGCGCACGGTTGCACCCAGCTTGGTCAGTTCACGTTCCAGGGCTGCCAGGCGGTCGGTCTCTTTCACACGCAGGTTGCCTACGTTGCGGATGATCGTCTGACCTTCGGCAAACAACGCCGCCACCGCCAGCGTCTGGGCCATGTCGGGCATGTCGTTCAGATCGACATCCACGCCGCGCAGCTTGTCCGGCCCCACAACCGTCACGTGATCGGGCTTGACCGAAACTTCCGCGCCCATCTTCGCCAGCACGTCCACGAATCGCGCATCGCCCTGAATCGATTCATTGCCCAGCTTGTCGATGGTGCATCGGCTGCCGGGGGTCAGCGCCGCCGCGGTCAGGAAGTAGCTGGCGTTGGAGGCGTCCGGCTCGATGTCGAACTCGATGCCCTTGTAGCCGCCTTGTTCCACGCGAATCACCGACAGATCGTCCGCGGCCTTCACCTGGGCCCCGAAGCACTGCATCAGACGCACCGTCATCCAAACATACGGCGAACTGATCACCGGCGTGTCCACGTGCAGCGTCACACCGCCCTGGCAGTACGGCCCAACCATGATCACCGCGCTGATGAACTGGCTCGACGTATCGTTGGGCAGGTGCGGTGGACAGTCCGGGTTGAAGTGCAGGCCATGCGCTTCGATCCACAGCGGCAGATAGCCGTAGGCCCCGTTGTAATGGATCGTCGCGCCCAGGCGCATCAGGGCGTCAACCTGTTGCCCGATGGGCCGATGACGCATGCGGCTGGTGCCGTCTACCTGGTATCGGCCGTGCCCCAGACACAGCACCGCTGTCAGGAAGCGCACCGCGGTGCCGGCATTGCCCAGGAACACAGCCGCGTCTTCCTTGATGATCTCGCCGTCACGCCCCTGGATGCGTGCGGTGTGCGAAGGAATGTCAACGTCGAGGTGGAACGTCAACTGCTCCAGGGCCTCCATCATCACGCGCGTGTCGTCGCTGAACAGGACGTTGCGTATGGTGCTGTTACCCTTGGCCAGGGCGGCCAACAGCAGGGCGCGGTTGCTGAGGCTCTTGGACCCGGGCATGTCATCGATGGTCAGATCGAAGCGTCCGGGCAGCGGGGCGATGACGAGTTGGTCGGGGTAGTCGGGCATGGGGGGGGGCCACTAGCCACTAGCCATGAGCCACGAGGGAAGAAGATGATGTCTGATCTACTGCCTTTTCCCTCATGGCTCATGGCTCACGGCTAGTGGCTATTCAGGTTTCAAGCCTTTCGGAACACCGCTACGATGTTCTCCACCGGGACCACGAACAGGCGGTTGTCGCCTTCGAAGTCCACGGGGATCGCCTCCTTGGGGTTGAACAGCACGCGGTCGTACTGCTCGATCGGATAGTTGGCATCCGCGGCCACCTCGGCCGAGACGCTGACCACCCGGCCGGTCAGGGTGGGGATTTCGATCTTGTCCGGCAGATGGATGCCGCTCTTGGTCTGCTTCTTGTCCTCATCCTTGCGGATCAGGACTCGCTTGCCGATCGGCTCGACCGTTTCCAGTTTGGATCGGGTTTTCGCGTTGGCGTTACTCATGCGGTCATTTTAGCCGATCGTCGGGATTGTTGCTGTCGCGGCAATAAACAGTCCGGCAGGCCGTTGGAGCACGGGGCGGCGGTTGTGTTGCGCCCGCGCCGGGTGAACGTCGCTGCCCGTCAAGAGTCGCCGATGATCCGTTACAATACCGCCATGCTCCGAACCATCGCGTGGTTGTGCCTCTGCCTCGCCATGATTGCGTTGGCCGGCTGCCGAAGCCCGATGCAGCGGCTTGATCAGCAGGTGGCGGACATGATCTCCCAGCGCCAGGCGGAGACCTTCGGCGCGGACGCCCCCAACGATCCGCACTATCTCTCGCCGGCCGAAGACGCGGCCGGGACCGGCAATCTCTACGACACGAAGCCTGCCACCAACAATCCTTCCGTCGATCAACTGCCCGCCACTTCCGATCCCGATCCGCAAAAGATCGATCCCGAAGGCAAGAACATGCCGTCCATGCTCGATGCGGCCGAGGACGCGGTGGAGATGGATCTTCAGGATGTGCTGGCCTACGCCATCGAGCACGCCCCGACTTATCGCAATCGCAAGGAAGATTTGTACCTCAGCGTCCTGTCGCTGATCGCCGAGCGGCATCTGTGGGGGCCGCGCTTTTTCGACACCATCACCAGCCGCTATCGCGGCACCCCCGAGCGCGGCGATTACGACACCTCGCTGAGCCTGGTCAACGAACTGGGCGTCACCCAGCGTTTGCCCTTCGGCGGCAGCATCGGGGCCTCGGCCCTGGTCAACTACGTCAACTACCTTCAACACGAAGTCAACACCCCCGGCGATCCGCGCGAGGAACAATCGGCCAGTGTCGAGCTTTCCATGGACCTGCCCCTGCTGCGCGGCGCGGGCATGGCCGCCCGGGAAGATCTGATTCAAGCCGAGCGCAATGTGATCTACGCTGTGCGCAGCTTCGAGCGCTATCGCCGCACCTTCATGGTCGATCTGGCCAACAGCTATTTCGAGTTGATTCGCCGCCAGGGTTCGCTCAACAACCAGCGCGTGCAGGTGGACAACCTGCAACTGCTCTACGAGCGTTACCAGGCCTTCGCCAACGCCGGCAAGGTGCCGGGCTTCGACGCGGAGAACACCAAGATGCAGGTGCTGTTCGCCCGCAACAACCTGCTGAACGCCGAGGAGGCCTATGCTGCGGCCGTCGATGCCTTCAAATTGCAGATCGGCTTCCCCACCACGCGCAACCTGGTGATCAAGCCGCTGGAGATCGAAGCTCCCGTGCCGCTGCTGGATTCAGCCGCCTCGGTGCGCACCGCCTGGGAGCTGCGCCTCGATCTGCAGACCCAGCGCGACCAGGTGGACGACGCCCGGCGCGGCGTGCGCGTGGCGCAGAACGGCATGCTGCCCGACCTCGACCTGTCCGCCTCCGTTTCGGCGCCCTCCGATAGCGCCAAACAGCGCGGCGGGCTCGATCTGGATTTGGGCCAGGGCGATTACCAGGTCGGCGCGACGCTCTCGCTGCCCCTGGACCGCCTGGTCGAACGCACCCGTCTGCGCCGGGCCCAGATTGACCTCGAGCAGCAGAAACGCAGCTACCAACTGTCCCGCGACCAGATCGCCCTGCAGGTGCGGCGAACCGTGCGCTCCATCGAGCAGGCCCGCATCACGCTCCAGCTTCAGGAGCAGAACGTGTTCCTGGCAGAGCGGCGATTGGAAGGTTTGCACATTCAGGAAGAAAACGTTCAGCCGCGCGAGATCATCGACGCCGAAGAGGATCTGCTCTCAGCCCGTGATCGCCGCGAAGCGGCCGTGGCGGACCTGCGCAGCAACGTGCTGCAGTACCTGCTGGATACCGGCCAGATGCGCGTGGCCCCTGACGGCCGCTGGCTGACCCCGGTCAAGCTCGTGGCCCCGGCACCCACTGCACCTGCCACCGCCCCTGAAACCCCGGCGGAGGCCGATTCCTCGGCCGGCTCCCCCGCATCTGCCCCCACCCCCGCCCCTGACACGGATCAGCAAGAGTCACCCGCACCGGACAAACCAGTGGAAACGCCCTCCCCTCAGGGCTAAACAGTAAGTAGCCGAAAGGATCGAACCATGACCGACCAGGCGAAAAAGCGTGTGATCCATGTGGCGCTGGCCGCGGTGGTTGTGCTGGTGCTGCTGGGTGGATGGGCCCTGTTCTCCTTCTCCAACACCTCCGACGCCGCCCCCACCGCCGGCAGCGGGCAGGCGGTCGAGTGGTACACCGTCAAACCCATCAGCTTCGACGTCACCGTCCTGGCCAGCGGCGAACTGGAAGCCCGCAACCAGATCGAGATCAAGTGCAAAGTGTCCGGCCAGACCGCCATCATCAGCCTGGTGGACGAAGGCACCCGCGTCAAAGCCGGCGATGTGCTGGCCAAGCTGGACGACAAGACCATCAAGAGCAGCATCGAGGACGAAGAGCTGCGCGTGGTGCAGGCCCGGGCGGACAAGAGCGCCGCCGAGAGCAACGTGGCCCTGGCCAAACAGGATGCCGCCAGCGCCCAGCGCGATGCCGAAGTGAAGGTGAACCTCGCCAACCTGGAGTTTGAGAAATGGCGCAACGGCGACGTGGTGCAGAAGCAGCGCGAGTTGAAGCTGGCCGTGGAGCGGGCCGAGCGCAAGCTGGAGATCGCCAACCGCGAACTGAAGCTCGACCAGCAGCTCTGGGAGCAGAACTTCATCAGCCAGAACGATCTGAAAAACTCGGAACTGGCCCAGATCGAAGCGGAGGACGCCCTGGTCACCGCCAAGCAGAACGTTGAAATCTACAACACCTACACCTACCAGCAGGAGCTGCAGGAAAAAACCAACGACGTCAAACAGGCCGAAAGCGACCTGGCCCGCACCATCAGCCAGAACCAGTTGAAGCTGGTCAAGGAACTGGCGGACCTCGAGAGCAAGACGCGCACGCTGCAGATGCGCGAGGATCGCCTGGCTGAGTTGAAGCAGGAACTGGCCAACACCACCATTACCGCGCCCTCCGACGGCATGGTGGTTTACGCCACCAGCGTCGGTCGCGACAGCCGTCGCAGCGGCAGCGACAATCCCATCACCCAGGGCCGCAGCGTCCGTTACGACGAAACCATCTTCCTGCTGCCCGACACGTCGCAGATGGTCGCCACCCTGCGCGTGCACGAGAGTCTGATGCCGCAGATCCGCCTCAATCAACGGGTCACCGTCAGCATCGACGCCCGCCCCGGCGATCCGGTCGAAGGCCGCGTGCTCAGCATCGGTGTCATGGCGGAGACCGGCGGCTGGTTCAATCCGCAGTTGCGCGAGTACCTGGTGCGCGTCGCACTGCCCCAGGAAGCGGACAGTGCCCTCAAGCCTGCCATGCGCTGCAAGGGTGAGATCTTCGTCGGCCGCGTGGATAACACCCTCGCGGTCCCCATTCAGGCGGTCAACACCGAAGGCAACCGCCGCTTCGTCTATATCCCCGCTGACGGCAGCCACGTCAAGCGTCAGAACGTCACCATCGGCCGCTCCAGCGAAACCTATGTCGAAATCACCGATGGCTTGGAAGCCGACCAGCGCGTCCTGCTGCGCAGCCCCAAGCCCGGCGAAGTGGTCAACGAGCGCGGCCAGGTCGAAGAAACCCCGGAAAAACCCGTCCCCGGTGACGCCGCCGCCCAGGATGGCAGCGAATCCGGCGCCACCGACAACCAGATGGCTCCGTCCGGAGCCGCGCCCATGATGCCCGGCGGCAACCAGCCCGGTCAGCCCGGCTCACAGGATCGTCCGCAGCGCCAGCGCCCCTCCAACGGCCAGTGGCCCGCCGACGGTCAGCGTCCCCCCGGCGCCGGCGGCAGCGGTGGTGGTGGTTTCCGTCAGCGTCCCTCCGACGGCAGTGCCGGTACGGGAGGTAATTACGGCGGCGGGGGCGATCGCCCACGCGGTCAGCGCCCCTCCGACGCGAATTCCGATGGCGGCAGCGCTGCAAGCGGCAGCAGCGAAGGCCGCTCGCAAGCACCGCGCGCCCAAGAGTGATCTCTGACCGTTGATATCGCTACCTGGCGCCGCGGCTCCGCCTCGCCCGCGCTTACTGTCTGATCGCATTCACCGGCAGCATCACCACATCCACCGCCGCGCAGGGCGGCGCCATCACCGCGTCCCTGGCATTCTCACGATTCCAGTTGCCCGCCCGCTCGCACGCCATCGCCTCGGCCAACTGCAGATCCACCATCGGCGGCAGCAGCGGACTGATCGCGTCATCGCCCAGCGGCACCTGCCCGAAGTAGCGCGGCATGCAACTCAGCCCCGCATCCGCCGGACTGAAAGTCATGCCCGGCCAGTTGCTGCGGTCCAGTCCCTGCAACGACGGCTGATCGGCAGCCGCGAACGGATCCGAATTGTTCTCCAGCGGGCTGAGCTTCTCGTACGGTTCCTGCTTCGGCCGCGTTTGCTGCTGACTCTGGCAGGCAGGAACCAGCACCGTCAAGGCGCCCAGCGACAGGACGAAAATGAAGTTGCGCAACATGTTGACCTCCCGAATTGAGCAAGGCTCAGTTCATCCACTATACCCCCCTCATGGGGCCAGTCCAATGCCCGCCCAATCAACGGCATGGCATGCAAGCTCACCCCATAGCCGGCGAGCTACGTCTCGCCGGTTCCCCCTTTGAACCGACCCACGATCATCCCTTCCCGCGGTTTTGCCTCATCCGCCGGCCGCGATTAAGATGCTGGACTACGCACAAAGTCCGGCCCCCGCCCCCGGAAGTGCCCGCCACCGGCCGCAGGCTGCACGGCAGGCATAAGCCCAGGTGGTATCAGGGGTTGCCCAGCGTCGCGGCGCGTGGCCGTGACCACCGGACCCCCGCGAAGGAGCAACCGCATCATGTCCCAAGTCACCGAAGTCAAAGCCCTGCGCCTCTACGAAGGCATGTTCCTGCTCAGCCAGCAGACCGCATCCGCCGGCCTCAGCGAAGCCCTCAACGCCGTCAGCCAGATCCTCGATCGGGCCGAAGCCGAAGTGCTCTGCATCAGCAAGTGGGACGAGCGCAAGCTTTCGCACCCCATCCGCGGCCAGAAGCGCGGCCTGTACGTTTACGCCCTGTTCCGCGCCGCCGGCGTCCGCATCGCCAACATCGAACGTGATTGCAACCTCGGCGACGACGTGACCCGCGTGCTGATCACTACCGCCGATCACATGGGCGAAACCGAAATCGAACTGGCCAAGCAGGCCGCCGCCCACAGCGCCGACGAAGCGGTCCTCACCGCCGCGCCCGCCGAGTCGGCCGAGTCTGACGATTCCGACCAGGACGACAACATCCTCGGCACCGTGGATGAGCCGGACTCCGTGGAGGACTGATCATGCCGAACCTGAACAAGGTCATGCTGATGGGCAATCTCACGCGCGACCCCGAGTTGCGCTACACGCCCAACAACACCGCCGTGGCCAACCTCGGCCTGGCGGTCAACCGCCGCTGGAAAAACCAGAACGGCGAGCAGCAGGAAGAGACCACCTTCGTCGATTGCGAAGCCTGGGGCCGCACCGCGGAAGTGCTCAATCAGTACCTGCAGAAGGGCCGGCCCGTCTATCTTGAAGGCCGCCTCAAGCTCGACCAGTGGCAGGACAAGGACGGCCAGAACCGCAGCAAGCTGAAGGTCGTCGTCGAGACTTTCCAGTTCATCGACTCCAAGCAGGGCCAGGGCGGCCCCGGTGGCGGCCCCGATGGCGGCTCGGCCGGCTACAACAACAACCGCGGCGGCTCCCCGCAGCGTCGTTCGGCGCCTTCTTCCGGGGGCGGCGGCGGCGAGCCGATCCACGAGCCGATCGAAGAAGGAGACATTCCGTTCTGATTTTTTACAATTTTAAATTTTAGAATTTAAATTTTAGATTGCTTGCGATCATGCTCCCCAGATGTTCGAGCATCCGACACAATTTAAAATCTAAAATCAAAAATCTAAAATTAAAAATTCACGTTCCCTCCATGCTGATGTCCGAGCCGTTCGCCTCGGGCGTCTAACTTTCACCCCAAGGACACCATGACATGAAGATGATCGAATTACTGTTGCTGGAGACCGTCGACACCCTGGGCATCGTGGGTGACGTGGTCAAAGTCCGTCCCGGCTACGCCCGCAACTACCTGCTGCCGCGGGGCCTGGCCACCAAGCCGACGCCCAGGGCCATCGAGAAGCTGGCCGCCCGCCGGGCCGAGGTCGAAGCCGAGCTGGCCCGTCGCAAGGCCGAGCGCGAAGCGCTGGTCGAGAAGCTGGCCGAGTTCGAGTTGACCCTGGCCCGCTCCGCCAACGACCAGGGCCACCTCTACGGCGGCGTCTCCCAGCACGACATCGCCCAGGCTCTCAGCGAGGCCGGCTTTGCCGTCGAAGATCGCCACGTGCGCATCGGCGAGCAGATCAAGCGCCTCGACAGCTACCAGATTCCCATCGTGCTGGACAAGGATCTCAAGACCGAGATCAAGCTCTGGGTGGTGCGTGACGAGCCGACCACCGCCGAGCTGGAAGCAGCCGCCGAAAGCGCCGAAGGCGAAGAAGCTGCCGTCGAAGCCGAACTGGAGCAGGACGAGAACGCGTAAGCACCGCGTCGTCCACGCCTCAACAATCAAACACTCCCTCGAAACCCGCGGCCCAACACCGCGGGTTTTTCAAGCCCGCTCCACTTCAAGTGGAGCGTTCCCCCATGCACCCTCACTGGACTTATCCCCACAACCTTCCTAGGGTCACCCCATGCCTCCCGTGGTCTGGACTATCGTGCTGCTGGTCGGGTCCAACGTCTTCATGACCTTCGCCTGGTACGCCCACCTGCGCAACCTCGGCGGCCGGCCGCTGCTGATCGCCATCCTCGCCAGTTGGTCGATCGCCTTCTTCGAGTACGTGTTGCAGGTGCCCGCCAACCGCATCGGCTACACCGCCCTGAACCTCGGCCAACTCAAGATCATCCAGGAAGTGATCACCCTCAGCGTCTTCGTGCCCTTCAGTCTGTATTACATGCGCCAGCCCTGGCGCTGGGATTTCCTCTGGGCCGGCCTGTGCCTGCTGGGTGCCGTCTATTTCATGTTCCGAACCTCCACCCCCGCCCCGGCCGCTCCACTTTAGTGGAGCGTTCCCCCCATTCCCCGCTCACCCCGAAGCCCACAGCGATTCGCTGTGAGCGTTCCCCTTGCACCACCTTTCCCCCCAAAACTCCCTCCCCGGGTTATCATGTGCATCCCATGCGGGAGATCGCTGACAGCAAGCACGTCGAGGTGCTGATCCACGGCCTGGCCGACGCCGTGGCTGCGGTCCGTCTGGAGGCGCCCGCCGACCAGCTCTGGGCCCTGGTGGGCATCCGCAACCGTGGCGACGAAATCGCCCGCCGCATGGCCCGCCGCCTCGATGCCCACGGCGACAATCCGCCCGTGCCCGTGGGCAGTCTCGACATCACCCTCTACCGTGACGACCTGTCCGAGATCGGCTCGCAGGCGGTGGTCGGCACCACTGATATTCCCTTCGAGATCGATGCCGTGCACGTGGTGCTGGTCGATGACGTGCTGATGACCGGGCGTTCGATTCGCGCCGCCATGGCCTCGCTGATCGACCTGGGCCGCCCGCGCCGCATCTGGCTGGCTGTGTTGACCGATCGCGGCGGACGGGAGCTGCCCATCTGTCCTGATTTCGTGGGGCTTGATCTGACCAGCGAGACAATCGAGGCCGGCGAACATGTGTACGTGCATCTGAAGCCTGTGGATGACAAGGACCAGATTGCCGTGGGGCCCATCGGATGAGCAAACAATCCAGCACGCAAGCTGACGACTATCGCTGGCCGCACCGCCACCTTTTGTCGTTGGAGGAATTGTCCAGCCAGGACATCCGCTTCCTGCTCACCACTGCCTTGGGCTTCGAAAGCGTTTCCACACGCAGCGTGAAAAAAGTCCCCGCCCTGCGCGGCCGCGTGGTGGTCAACCTCTTCTTCGAGGACTCGACCCGCACCCGGGCCAGCTTCCACCTTGCCGCCAGCCGCCTGTCGGCCGATGTTTTGGAGTTCAGCGCCAAAGGCTCCAGCGTGGCCAAAGGTGAAACGCTCATCGACACCGCCCGCAACATCGAGGCCATGGGTGTCGATGCCATCGTGGTCCGCCATCAACAAAGCGGCGCAGCCCGCATGGTCTCGCAGGCGGTTGGTTGCAGCGTGCTCAACGCCGGCGACGGCCAACATGAGCATCCCACCCAGGGCCTGCTCGATGTGTTCACCATCGCCAAGCGGTTGAATCGCACCGAGGATTTTGACTTCACCGGCCTCAAGGTCGCCATCGTCGGCGACATCGCCCACAGCCGCGTCGCACGCTCCAACATCCACGCCCTGCAAAAACTCGGGGCCAAGGTCGTCCTGGTCGGACCCGCCACCTTGCTGCCCGGCGGCTTCCGCGACATGGGCTGCGAACTGTCTTACGACCTGGATGCCGTGCTGCCGGAGGTTGATGCCGTCAACATGCTGCGCGTGCAGTTCGAGCGGCTGACCAGCCAGGCCTTCCCCTCCGTGCGCGAGTATTCCTCGCTCTTCGGCCTGACCGCCGCCCGCATGCAGCGGGCCCGCCCCGACATCCTCGTCATGCACCCCGGCCCCATGAACCGCGGCCTGGAGATCGAATCCGCCGTCGCCGACAGCCCCAACTCCACCATCCTCGAACAGGTCACCAACGGCCTTGCCATCCGCATGGCCGGCCTGTTCCTGACCGTCGGAGCGGGATGAGCATTGAACCGCAGAGACGCGGAGGACGCAGAGGAAGACAGAAACCACAGATTGCGCAGATGACACAGATTCTGAATGTTTGAATCTGTGTCATCTGTGAATTCTGCGGCTGGTTTTCTCTCTCTTTTTTACTTCAACTGTTCCTGCCTTCCTCCGCGTCCTCTGCGTCTCTGCGGTTCAACCTTCTTTCCGGTTTTACGCTATAACAACACCCATGCCCCAAGGAATGTTACTCGTTATCTCCGGCCCCTCCGGCGTCGGTAAGACCACCATCACCCATCACGTCGAGCACGACCTCAACGGCGTCTTCAGCGTGTCGGTCACCACCCGCACCAGGACGCCCGCCGACACCGAAGGCCGCGACTACTATTTCGTCAGCCAGCAGAAGTTCGAGCAGATGCGCGACAACGGCGAACTGCTGGAATGGGCGGAAGTCTACGAGGGCCTCAGCTACGGCACACCGCTGGCCCCCGTGCAGGCTGCGATCGAAGGCGGGCGGCTGATGATCCTGGAGATCGACGTCGAAGGCGCGGTGCAGATCAAAAAGAAAATGCCCGAGGCCTTCAGCCTGTTCGTGCTGCCGCCCAATGAAAAGGTGCTGCTGGAGCGCCTGCGCAAGCGAGCCCGCGAGGATGAGGTGCTGATCCAGAAACGTTTCGCCAAGGCCAAGGCTGAGATCATCCGCGCCTGGGAGTGCGGCATCTATGATGAGTTCATCGTCAATCGCGACCTGGATCACGCGGTCAAGGAAGCCGTGGAACTGGTCCGCAGCGAAATGTTCCTGCGCGGGGTGTAGGAGCAGGGGGTAGGCAGTAGTGAGTAGGGGCTGAGTTACGAAGTCCAAAGTGTTACCGACATCGGCTGTGGCCGTTGGCCTAAGCCCTACTCCCTACTGCCTACTCCCTACTGCCTACTCCCTACTGCCTGCCCAATGTACGCCTCCAGACGCTGCCGCTGTTCGTTATTCAACTGCACCGCCGGGTCCAGGTAGCGCTGCTCGCTGAGCGCCAGCACATCCCGGTACGCCTCGGCCGCTTCGGCCGTGCGACCCGCCTCGGCCAGCAGGTCGGCGTAACGCATGTGATCGGGCATGCTGTAGGGCAGACGTGCGATCACCCGTTTCTGATCGGCGATGGCGGCATCCAGATCACCCAGCGCTTCATGCACGTTGCTGCGCCAGCGGTCGAGGCGATAACTGTCCACGCCGCCGAACGCGGCCGGCTCACACAAGGCCAGCGCTTCGCGCCGCGCCTGCTCCGCTCCGCGACGGTCGCCGAACTTGTCCAGGGCCTGCGCTTTTTCCAGCCGCAGCAGAATGCGCCAGCGCAACGTCGTGTCATCGCCCGCCACCGCCTGCGCTGATTCATCCAGCTCCGCCAGGGCTGCCTGTCCCCGCCCGCTCTGAATCGCTCGCAGCGCAGAGGCCAGATGCTCCTGCTGCCGCGTCACCGGCTCGGCCACCGCCACCGCCAGCACCACCGCCACCGCCATCAGCAGCGGCACGATCGCCCAGTCCAATCGCTTCGCTTTCGCTGCACTTGGCACACTCGCCGCCGCCAGGGCCAGCAGCATCCAACCCGGCACAACCGATGGCATGTGATGGAACGTCATCTCGATCTGGTTATGCCCGATCAGTCCCACCGCCGCGGCCAGCATCCCCGCCTGCATCCACTTGCCTTTGATCCGCCCGGCCGCCAGCAATCCCATCACCAGCAGGAACCCCAGCGCTTCAGCCAACCACAGCAACGCGGTTCCCCACCACAGCGAATCGAGCTTGATCACATACTGGATGCCGAACAGCACCGCCGCCACCACCAGGCACGGCAGCCAGCGTTCGTAGCCGACCGGCAGCGGATCATCGTCCTGCGTCGTCGGCATCTTCGTTGCCCGCAATAGCCACACGATGACCAACGCCGACCACGCCCAGCCGCCGACCCCGAGCATGGTGATCCAGTCCACGAACAGGTTGTGGGCGCTGCGCACATCCTCGGGTGACAGTGGATTCTTGGCAGACAGGTAATCCTCGCGGAAGCCTGCTTCGCCCACGCCGATCAACGGATGGGCCGCTGCGATGTGCGACGCGCCCTGCCAGTAGTGGTAGCGAAACAGCAGCGTCAGCTTGGCGGAGCTTTTGGGCGCACCCGGTGGCGGCGGCCCCATGGCGCCGACCGCCAGCACCACCGCCACGGCTGCGATCGGCACACCCACGCTCATCACCATCAGCAGCCATCGCCGCACTCGGGTTGACATTGCTGGGTGCCACGGTCGCGTGCGGCCGTGCGCAGCATCGGGCACACCCGCACGCGGGTGTGGCACCCTGATAAGCCAGTGGGCGGCAAACAGCACGATCAATCCCGCAAACAGCGCCGCCTGCGCCCCGCGCGAGTTGGTCAGATACAGCGTCGCTGCCCCCCCGACGCTGACCAGCAGTGCCGCCGGCCGCCCCCAGCGCCACGGTGAAGCCAGCAGCAATCCCGTGCCCAGCAGCACCGATGCCATGGTCAGCGAGCCGAGCACGTTGGATAGCGAGAAGGTGCCGATGACATCCGGCGCTTCGAGCCTGCGTTCGTAGAGTTCCTGCGAGTTGCTGATGGTTTCACCGCCGCGGGCGTCGATCCATTGCTCCTGCTGGCGCTGGTAGCTTTCGATGGTTTCCGCATGCTCGACGGTGACGAACCAGATGGCCTCGATGGTCAGCGGCAGCAGAATCGCCACGAACCCCGCCACCAGCCAGCGCCTGACCCCCGGAAGTTGGAACAGGTGATAAGCCGCCAGCGCCAAACACGCAGCCGCGATCCATCCCGCACCGAACCACAGATCATCCGGCTGCCCATCCCGGAAGTAGAGCGTCTGCACCACAACGCCCACACTCACCAGGGCCGCCGCCCACCACGCCACCGCCCGCCGCATCAGCACGCACAAGACCATGATGACGCAGGCCAGCAGCACGCAGATCACGCTGTACCAGGCTGCCCCCGTCGGCCCGAACGCAATGGCCGACCGCGACGCCGCTTCAGAGTGCGGATCGACATCGAAATAGATGCGCGGCAGAAAAGTGACCACGTAAGGCAGCAATGCCACGATCAGCAGCGCCGCCGCCGCCGCACTCGTGACTCGCCGTTGGAGCGTCTCGTTCACGGGGATAGTTTAGCCAGGCAGTAGGCAGTAGGCAGTAGGCAGTAGGGGTTGTTATCGCAGGCGTCTCCCGAATACAAACCCTACTGCCTACTGCCTACTGCTTACTGCCTATTCCCTGCTCAACTCCACCTGCTGCAGATTCATCACCGCGCCGTGGGGCATCTGCAACGCCTTGACCGTCAGCGTGCAGCGGCCGGCGGGCAGGTCGAGGGGGCCCAGGTCGTCGCTGCGATATTTCTGCCAGTCGCCGGTGGCAGCCACAGTGCCGGTGACCTGGGAATCGCCCACCGCCACGGCAAATTCGCTGCCGGCACTGCCGTTGGTGCAGGCGTAAGTGACTTTCACGTTGTAACGTCCGGCGTCGGGCGCCTGCAGCGGCCACTGCACGTAATCTTTTGCCTGCGTCCAGTAGCCGATGTTGTCAGCATGGCGGCTGCGCTCATAGCGGATGGTGTCGCCGATCAGTGTGGCGGTGTCGCCGCGCAGGCTGAACGTGCCGTCCGCCCCCGGAAGTTGATAGACCACGTAGGGCTTGACCTCCAGCGGACCGGCCAGCTTGAGCGCCACCACGGTGGCGATCGGATCGGGATTCGCCGGCGGCATGATGGTCAGCAACGGGATGCCGTCCTCATCGGCGCTGCTGCTGATCGTGGCCGGCGTGCCGTCAGCAAGGAACACCGCGGAGGCAACGGGTGTGCTCAGGCCCTTGACTGTCACACCCTCGCTTGGCCAATTGAAAATGTGGATGTAGAGCGTGTCGCCTTTGACGGTGGCGCGGCCGTCGAAGCTGTAATGCGGGAAGGGGCTGGCGGTGGTGGCGTAGATCGCATCGCCGTTGCGTGATAACCACTGGCCGATCTGTTGCAGGCGTTCGACCTGCGGCTGCGGGATGATGCCTTGCGCGGTGGGCCCGACGTTCAGCAGGTAGTTGCCGCCCTTGCTGGCGATGTCGATCAGGTGGCGGACCAGGTCGGTGGTGGATTTGTAATGGTCATCGAACGACTTGTAACCCCAGGTGTCGTTCATGGTCATGCAGGTTTCCCAGTCGCGGCCGGGATAGCCGGTGGGCGGCACGTATTGCTCGGGCGTTTCGCTGTCACCTTTGAAGCCGCCGCCGAGACGGTTGTTGGTGACGATGTTCGGCTGCAAAGCGAGCAGATCGTGCAGCGGTTTGGCCTGCTGCGGCGTGGTGCCGTAGGGCGTATCCCACCACAGCACGTCGAGTGGGCCGTAGTTGGTCAGCAGCTCGCGCACCTGCGGGATGGCGATGGTTTGCAGGTACTGGTCGTAACTGCCCAGTTGGGCAGGATCCCACTCATCGGTGGATCGTCCGCTGGTGCGGCGCTTCCATCCGCCGGGGTGGTGCCAGTCCTGGGCCTGCGAGTAGTACACGCCGAAGCGCAGGCCCTGTTTGCGGGCAGCCTCCGATAGCTCGCGGATCACATCGCGCTTGAAGGGCGAGGCGTCCATGATGTCGAAGTCGGTCACCTTCGAATCGAACATGGCAAAGCCGTCGTGATGCTTGGAGGTGATGACCATGTACTTCATGCCCGCCTGTTTGGCCAGGCTGACCCACAGGTCGGGATCGAACTGCGTGGGATTGAACTGCCCGGCATATGCAGCATATTCCGCCACGGGAATGGAGGCCCGGTTCATGATCCACTCGCCGATGCCGTCGATGGGCT
>CAYYGM010000016.1:0-43482 GCA_964471555.1 uncultured Phycisphaeraceae bacterium | reverse complement strand
GAAAATACTGACTGAGCCACAGCAACCCCGGCGCCATCACCAGCACCACCAGAAACAGCACCCAGTCATACCACAGCATCACGATGGCGGCCACGATCATTTGTCCCACCTGCACCATCGTCACGAACATCACGTCCTGCACGCCCTGGCGCACCGCTTCGGCGTCGGAGGTCATGCGACTGATGATCCGCCCCAGCTTGGTCCGGTCGTAGAACGCCATTGGCATCTGCTGCAACTTCTCGAAGATGCTTGCACGCAGGTCATGCACCACTGCTTCGCCCAGTTGCAGGGCCAGCTTCGAGCGGAAGTGGAAGCAGACCGCAGTGGCGATCGCCAGCAAGGCAAAGCCAGTGGTGGCCAGCAGCACATCGTCGAAGCGCTTGCCGTTGACCGGTCCGGCAATGATGGCGCCGATCGACCACGCCAGCAGGGGCAGTTGAATCGAGCGGATGATGACCAGGGCGAACAGCCAGTTGCGTTTGGCTGCATAGGGCTTGGTGAAAGTGAACAGCCGTTGGATCAGCCGCATATCCAGCGGTCGCTGCTGCGCTTCGCGCTCTTCGGGATTGGTGACGAACGCTTTCGATCTCATGCGTCGCCTCCTTGCCTTGTCTGGCCGGGCATGGGAAGCATCGTCTGCTCGGAGGCGATCTCCTGCGACGTCATGCCCAGCAGGCGTCGGCTTTCACTGTCCGCCTGCTGCAACTTGGCGGCGTACTGATAGTGCCCGCCGGCCCGCATCAGTTCCTCGTGCGTGCCGCGCTGAATGATGCGACCCTTGTCCAGCACGAGCACATGATCCGCCCGGCGCAAGGTACTCAGGCGGTGAGCCACAACAAACGTCGTGCGCCCTTTCATCGCCTGGTGCATGGCCAGCAGAATTTCGCTTTCGGTCTCCGGATCGATCGAAGCGGTGGGATCGTCCAGCAACAGAATCGGCGGCTCCAGCAGGATGGCGCGGGCGATCGCCAGACGCTGACGCTGTCCGCCCGAGAGGTTCGCGCCGGATTCCGACAACATGGTGTCATAACCCTTGGGCAACTGGCGGATGAACTCGTCGGCCGCGGCGATGCGGGCTGCCTTCTCGATCTGTTCGCGGCTGGCTTTGGGATGGCCGAAGGCAATGTTCTCCGCCACGGTCTGACTGAACAGAAAACTTTCCTGGAACACGATGCCGATGCTGCGCCGCAGATCGTCCAGGTCGTAGCGCGACACATCCTCGCCATCGATCAGCACGCGGCCCTTGTTCGGATCATAGAACCGGGGGATCAGACTCAGCAGCGTGCTCTTGCCCGCGCCTGTAGCGCCCAGGATCGCCACCGTCTGGCCCGCCTTGACCTGGAAGCTGACGTTGCGCAGTTGCGGAGCATCGCTGCACTGCTATCCAAATGATACGTTCTCAAACGCGACATCACCGCGGGCCTGCTTCAGTGGGACGGCATCCTGCGGGCTGTGAATTTCAAGCGGTTGATCGAGCACTTCAAAAACCCGCTCCGCCCCGGTCAGGCTGCGCTGCATGCTGTTGGCGATCGTGGCGATATTGCCCACCTGCGAGGAGAACTGCTGCAGCAATCCGGCGAACACCACCAGCCCGGTGCCCAGTTCGATGCGTCCCTCGATGACCAACCAACCGCCGTAGACCAGCAGAACCATCAGGTTGATTTGCGGGATGAAGCTGATCAGAGGCGTAAAGATCGACACCCGCATGAAAATCCATCGCTGCTGGCTGGAGAATTCATTGTTCGCCTGTTCGAACTTTCTGATCTCATTTTTCTGCAGCGCGAACCCCTTGACCACGTGCACTCCCTGCACATTCTCAGCCAGGACCAGCACCGTCTTATCAAACAGTTCGCGGCTGATGTAGTAGGCCGGCCTGACGATCCTGGAAAACACCGCGGTCAGCACCCACAGCAGCGGCGTGGTGGCCAGGCACCAGAAGGTCAGCCAGACGTGGATCTTCAGCATGAACACCAGGAAGAACGCCAACGACAACAGCATCATCAGCACTTCGATCATCACGCCGTCCACGAACATGCGCACCGCCTGCACGTCGCCCGTGACACGGTTGATGATCGAGCCGGAGGCGTTGGCGTCGAAGAAGCGAAAGCTCAGGCACTGCAGTTTGTCGTACACCAGGGTCCGCAGATGGATGACGATGTCCTGGATCAGGGCCATCTTCCAGATCGTGCTGAGGCGATCGAAAACGAATCGAATAGCTGCGATCCCGAACACCGACGCCGCGATGATCGCGACGACACTGACCTGCGACCAAGTATCCGGCGGAGCAAGCCCGAAGGGCCAGGATGGCGACGTGGTCGTATCCGGCAGAAGGTTGTGACGGATCACGTCAATGCCGAGCCCGGTCAGTCCCAGACCCGACAGCGCCATCGCCAGCAGGATCGCCTGTAGCGCGATGATCCGCAGAGCGCTCCACTTGAATTGCCACGCCAACGCCAACATGCGGTAAATCAGCCGCCAACTGGACTGTCTTTGCGGTTTTGCATGCTCAGCTTGCGTAATTGGGTTTGGTTTGCTGGTGGCGACGGGTGTCATGGAAACTTGATTGAGTGATGTTGCGTGGTATTCTGTATGCAGGAATGATACCACTTGTTCGTCCCGTCGCGGCAGTGCAATTCAGGGAGCCGGAATCATGGCATGGCGTTCATGTGCGTGGATGATAGGCGTGGTTTTATGGCTTGTGTCGGCTGCGGGTTGTCAAACAGCCACGACATACACTTTCGAAAACCTTGGCCGGCCCATGCAACTGAAGCCGGTGCCGATCCAAGCGGTAACGGCAAACAGCAAGGGCCAGGTCATTGCGTGGGGCGACGTGCGTGATGCAACTCGTTTCGAGCTGGTGGGGGTGGATACAGCGACGGGCGAATCGATCACGCTGGATCTGGAATACCTCGGCCGCTCCAGCCAGATTCGCATGAAGCGCGGCCACGACGGCAACCTCTACGTTTATGCTGGCAATCCCGCCCATTTCCTGCGCTACGACATCGAGCAGCACAAGCTGGAAGACTTGGGCGTTCCCGCCGATCCCGCCCGCTACATCCTCGGCGACGCCTTCTCGCCGGACGGCAAGTTCTACATCGGCACCTATCCTGCCACGAACCTCGCCTGCGTCGATACCACCAATGGGCGCGTGATCACCATCGGCAGCATCGCGAAAGATAAACGCGAGATGTACATCATCAATCCGGCCGTCGGCGATGACGGCGTGGTTTATTTGCCCATCGGATTGCATCACGCTGAGTTGTGGTCATTCGATCCGGAAACCTGCGAAAAAAAGCAAACCCTTAACGCCGACCTCATGGCCCACCAGGGGCGCGTCGAGGTCTTCACCGCGGAGGACGGCCAAGTCTATGGCTACGGCTTCGACGCCAAGTTCAAGTGCCTGCCTGACCGCATCGAACTGCTCGACGACCTCCCCGCGCCGCGCCGCGATCAGTCCCAGATCACCATCAATGGCCTGCAATGCACACGGATTAACCCTGATGGCAAGCTGGTGATCCGCGACACGCACAGCGGCGACGAGCACCAGGTGCAATCGGACGTTGTCGGTGAAGGCGTACTGATCTATTCGATCGCCGGCATCCATGACGGCAAACTTTGGGGCGGTGGCTTCAGTCCGGCGCGGCTGTGGACTCTCGACCTGCAGACCGGCCGCGCGGAGGACTGGGGACAACTGGTCAAGGGCGGCACCCAGATTTACGACATTCTCTTTCACCAGCGCGGCCTGATTCTCAGCAGCTATGTCGGCGCCAATCTCGACCTGGTCGATCCCCGGACGCGCCAGACCACGCACATCGATTCACTCGATCGCTTCGGACAGGAGCGCATCCCCCAACTTGCTCTCGCGCCTGATGGCTGCATCTACGCTCCCACCATCCCCGTCAAGGGACATCTCGACGGCGGCATCATGCGCCTCGATCCCAGCGATATGTCCTGCGAAGTTTTCACGCCGATCATTAAGGACCTGTCGCCCACGCGCCTGGTGGTGCTGCCGCAGTTGAATCAGTTGTTCGTCGTCACCACGGTGTCGGGCGGCACCAGCGCTCTGCCGGTGCGCGATGAGGCGCTGGCTTTTCTCTGGAATCTCAAGACGCACGAGGTGGTCTGGCAGAAAGCCATCGTGCCCGGCACCAAATTTTTCCGCGGTGCGGTGCTCGGCCATGACGGTCTGATCTATGGTGCAGCAGACTCCCAACATTACTTTGTGTTCGATCCGGTCAAGCGCAGCGTACTCCACGTAGGCGATCTACCCCAGCACGAGCACGGCAGCAACATTCGCTTCGCCACCGCTCCGGCAGGGCCCGATCGCCTGATTTACGGCCTGCTGGAGGGTGAAATCTTCGCCATCGACCCGGCCGATTGTAGTGTGAAGGTGGTGGCTCGCCATCCCACCGTGCTCGATCCGCGCTACGACGCCTGGCACGGCACGCAAGCCTTCTGGGCTGCTCCTGATGGCACGTTGTACTACGGGGCTGGCTCTGAACTGTGGCGCGTTACCATCAATCGCTAAGCCGATTACTCTTCGGGCGGCTTGATGGATGTCCCGCAATCTTGGAACCATCGCCAGACATTCGGGTCGCCGCAGGTCTGGGCGAAAAGTGTGAATGTCTGTTCGAGATTGATTTCCTTCCGTTGGCCGCAGGTTTGGTTACGAAGGGCGAGAAAGCGGACCATGAAATCGCGGCCGAACTTCTTCTCCAGTTCAAAAATCATCCAGGCGGCCTTGTGCTTGTAAGCAGGATTGTTCCGATCATCGGTGGACGCCATCATGTCGAGATGGTTATGGTGCTTGTCGGTCTGGTCGATTTGTTCAAAAATCTGACGCAGTTCGATTGAGGCGCTGGCCCGGTAGCCGATCGCATCAGCAGTTCGTATACCCACGATTGTAGCCCAGGCTTCGTTGAAGGCCCAGGGCCATGGGCCGGTGGTGGCGTGAGTCAGTTCATGGGCCATGACCTTGATCGGATAGGCAGGATCATCTCCGTAAACACAGACGCCGACAGCCTGCGCTCCCGCCCAGCCGCCCCCATTGGAGGACAGACAGTGGATGGTGAACGGTTCATCGTCAGGCGGGCTTATACCGTTGCATTGTTCAACCATCCTGATCACTGTGGGCGCTTGCCGCATGAGTTGTCCAGCCGCGTGTGCGTTGGCGTTGGAATATCGATATCTCAAGCTGCCTTGTTGTTGTACGTTCTCAGCCTGGATTCGTGACACTTGTCCTTCACGGTCCGCGTTGCGGCCGTCTACCAGGTATCGCAAGAGTGAGACCGTCGTGGGCGCCGAGGCAATCTTCATCGTCTCCACCTCTCGCTGCGCGCAGAAGTCCCAGTACGCGCCGTCATCAGCCCATACAACAACCACGCCTCGGGCCACGATTCTGGCGGCGGCCACCGCTTTGCCACCGGCATCCTTGATCAGCACCACCTGATCGGGCGCAGGACGCAGGCGGCAATGCGCAGCGCCGGCCGTTACTTCATGTGGCGAGCCGAAGCCGGTGAGCGGATCACAGGCAAAGATCGATGCGCGGTCGCCCCGGATCATTCTGAAGCCGAATCGCTCTGCCAACGACTCGCCGGCGCTGTGGGGGGCTGCAATGATCAGGAGCTTGCCACCCTGCTCGACATATTCCGTGAGCAGCTTGGTTTCTTGCGGCGAACGCGTCGTTGCCCATGGCTGCTGGAAGACGACGACGGCGAAGCGATCCAGGGGCCCGACTGCGGTCAGGCTGGCGTCGCAAAGGATGACATCGAACCCTACAGGCGCTAGCATTCGATCAGCTAGATCGTCATAGGCGAATTGCCAGTTGTGACTGCGATCGACATAGACACAAGGGTGGCTTGTTCGCGTTGAGATCAACGTGGGTTCGGATCGCGGCTGCGAAAAGGTGACATCGTGAGCATGCAGGGGTGAGGCCGGTGCGGTTGCTACCCACGCGAGCGCCAGCAATGTGATCCATCGAGTCATGGCTTAATCCACCCTTGACGTGGTAGGCCATCACACTATCAGATTGCGCGGCATTCGGCTCAAGACGCCAGCCGCCCCGGTAAGCTCATCTTTCATCGGAGCATTCCGATCCCCAGCCGCGCTCGCTTTTTTCCGCGGCGGCATAGAGATCGTCGGCCGCCAGGACTTTGGCCTGGGCCAGCGCCGAACGGGCGGCGGCGGCGTCCAGCAGGGCGATCGCCTTGGCGGGAAATGTCCCAGCCAGTGGTTTAGCGGCACGCACCGCAGCCAGCAGGCACGAGTCGTCGATCTCGATCTGGTAGTGCTCGGCAATCTTCGGCCGCAGTGTGCTGATCACGCGCACGACCTGATCGGCGGACAACTCGGGCAACGGCGTCACCTCCACCCGCCGCAGTAGACATTGGCGGCGAAGCTTGTGCAGATGATCCGGCAACATCGTGCCCAGCAGCGGACGACCCTTGTCCAGGTAATTCGACAGCAGCAGCGAGCTGTTGAGAATGTTCATCGCCAGCTCGAAGTGCTCCAGCACCAGGATCGTGTCGGGCGATTCGGCCGCCTGATTCAGCAACCGCGCCAGCAAGCCGTCGTATTCCGCTTCGAACAGCGCGACCGACAGCAGGTTCGCCATATCCACCGAGATCACCCGCCACTGCGGCCGGCAGGTCAGCAGCCGGGCCGCGATAGCGTGCAGCAGGTTGCTCTTGCCGACGCCGGACTCACCGGAAACCACGGCCAGCTTCGTCTGGCCCCAGCGCAGCAGACATGAGACGACCTCGTCGATCTGCTCATCGCGGCCGATGCAGATCGGCGCATGTTGTCCAGCCTGTTCCGTCAGGTTCACGCCGTGGAGATCGAGCAGCGTTTTGCCGCCGTCGCCGGGGCCGTCCTGGTTCATGTGCGAGGGCAGGAACGGCTCGCGGCCGTCGGTGCCCAGCGCGGTCAGTGCGGTTTCCACGGCTACCTGAAACTGATCCTCAGCCTGAGCCATGCAGATCATGCGCCAGCCGTTCTGCTTGCGCACCGGGGCGAAGGCGCGGCAGAGCGACGACTCGCGGCCCAGATATTCCAGATCCTCATCCACGCAAACCACGAATGCCTGCCCGCCCGCAGCCCGCTTGACCAGGATATTGGTCGCGCTCTTGTTGAAGTACCGCCGATTCACCGGCACGTTGCGGAACACGGCCGTGTTCTCGTCGGGCACGTCGATGCGCACCTTCAGAGTGTCGAGCTTCCTAGCCAGTTTGCGATCCAGTTCCAGCATGTTCATCAGCTCACCTCACGCACTTGATGTAAAGAGGTTGTCAGCGGTCAGCAGATGGCAGGTGCGCCAGGCGTGGCGGCCCTGGTCGATGTTGAGCCGATAGATCGTGCCGCGTTCGTCCTGTTCGACACGCATGATCATCGCGGTGCTGCCTTCCAGTTCGCTGGGGGCATCTTCGATCAGGCGGGCGATGACCACGCGCTGACCTCGGCGGTATTGAGATCGCGGCCCGGATGCGGCAAGTCGTTGTCGCACAGCCTCGAAAATGTCCGTGGCCCGGCCGCGCCGTGTTGCGCCCGGCGGGGGCGGGGGTGGTGGTGGCAGATCCGCAGGCCGGTCCTGCCAGTCCACCTGCTCGGCGAACGGATCGCTCATGTCCAGCACGCGCCACTTCTGCTTGTCGAGGATCATCGTCCAGCAGCAATTGAAGCGATCTTTCTCCCCGGCCAGTCGGCTGATCCATTGCCCGCGCAGCTTGCCGCGCCCGATGGCCGGCGGATTGCCCATCGCATGTTCGATGTTATCTACACCGCTGACAGCGTGGTCCAGCACGCCCTGGCGATCCAGTGAGTTGAAGATGCCCCTGGGCCCGAGCTGCCCGAAGCGCGTGTCGATCTCGAACAGGGTCGAACGTAGTTGCAGGTAAGAGCGCAGCCCGCTCCATTCCAGTCCGCGCAGCTCCAGGTAAACATTCAATCGCTCAACTTCGCTGCGAATCGGACTTTGCGGCCCCAGGATGAATTCGATCTGGTTCTCGACGTTCTTGTTCGGTGTCTGGCTCAGGGCGGAGACCAGTCTCTGATACACGCAGGACCAATGCCCCAGCGATTCCCAAGCCAGGCCATGCTGCTGCGACCACTGGCGAAACAGGGCCAGCTTGATCGCCCAGTCGAGGCAGGTCGAGACAGACTGTGGGGCGTCGGCCAGACGATCGAGCATTTCACGCCAGCGCTCACAAACCTGCGGTGCCCACGGCGGCATGAAGCTGCGCCCCAGGTTGTGCTCCGCCATTTCCAGGTAGTGCCGCTGAATCGTCAGCGCGCTGAGATGATGATGTTTGTCGGCAGCCAGCACGGTTGTCTTGCACTGCGGGTCGGCGGCAAACCGCTGCATGGCCAGCAGCGGGGCGTTCAGTTGCACCGCATCGCCGGGACACAGTCCGCCTTCGACCATCGCCACCACCAGCGCGGTCGTGCCCACCTTCAGCCAGGAACTCTGGTGCGAGCAGAGACTTTCGCCGCACAGCAGATGAAGACGGTGATAGCCGGCCGTGCTGAGCGATTCGTCCTTGGTGTGGAAGATGCCGCGGTCGTGCATGCTGCTGTTGGACACTTCATGCTGCAGGTGCGCCACGCGCGGCGAGAGACTGAAGCTCATACCCCCGGCGCTGACGCTGAAGCCGCCGGCCCCGGTGTAGATGAGGCGCGACACCAGGTGCGGGATGATCTGCCCGGACAGTTGTCTGGGGTCGGTCCGGTGCAGGTAGGATTCATGACAGCCCCAGGTGCTGTCAGTGCCGCCGTAGTCAACGTTGCACTTGAACAGGGCCGCCTCGGCGATGCCGCTGTCGCGGGCCAGTTGCTGAGCCACATCATCGAGCATGCGTTCGCCGGCCAGGGTGTATCGCACGATATCCCAGGGATTGGCGCATTCAGGCGTGCAGAACTCCGGATGCAGTCCGGCATCCATGTACAGGCGACCGGCGTTGATCAGAAACATATCGCAGCCGCCCATACCCTTGATGTGGCCCAGCCGCGCCTGCGCCAGCCCGAAGAACCGGCGCAGGTGCTCGTTACGGTTGAGCCCGTTGCCGTTGTGTCCCAGCGCGGTGAAGGCGTACTCCGTTTCCAGGCCTGACAGACGCTCGGCCATCTCACTGACCTCCGGACTGCCGATTGGCGGCAAGGAACTGATCGCTGCGGCCGCCGGAAAGGGCTCGGTTGATTGCATCGTTGCCAGCCTGGAGAAACTGCTGGCCCGCAGCCTGAATGTCCTGCAAGGAGGGACCGCCCGCTCCGGACGGATCGCCCGATTGCATGGCGTCGTTATTCATCTGAGTGTGTCTGCGCTGAGTTTCCATCGCATTCCTTTCCATCATTTTGAAGTTGATTCGTTGAAGCCGGCGCTTCGGTTGCGTTCTGCTGGCCGTTGGTCGCTGCACCGGCGATCAACACCGGCAGCAGGCTGGCGCCAGGTTGGTCGCTGATCAGCAGGGGCTGGCCGAAATACGTCGTCGGCTTCATGCCCATCAGGCTCAGCGCCTCGGCCAGGTTCGCTGACTGCGACATGGCGCAATCGAAATCCGCCTTGCCGAAGCGAAGCGGATCGTGCATGGGCATGTCGAAGTACGAAGACGAAGACCAGTACCCGCCGCCCTTGCGCTTCTGCTGCAGGCGCAGCGAATCCCAGTCGAGGCCGGCAACCTGTTCGGCTTTGACGCTCCGCAGGACCATGGCCCGGGTGTAGGCCCGCGTGTCAGTCGGCGGCTGGTGAACGAAGTGCTCGATGCGCCCGCTGTTGACGAGTCTGTTCACGATCCCGGCCCGCTCCATCTGCCAGTAAAGACCTTCACCCGAATCCAGGTTCGCATACATCTGGTCGAGGAAGCGCACCTGCGGGCTGGACCAGGTCAGATCGTGGCCCTGCATCGCCTGCTCGATGATGCTGCGTTTGAGCACCCAGTCGAGCTTGCTCTGCAAGGCCTGCGTGTCGCGCCGCTTCAGTTGGTCGAGCGTTTCGGTCCACAGGTCGAAAATCTCCCGGGCCCGGGGCACGATGCCTTCCGCCCGGTTGTTGGCGATGAAGCGCCCGGCCAGGTCCGCCATGGCCAACTGCACCTCCAGCGCGGTGTAGTGCTTGCCGCTGGCCAGGCGACATTTGGCCTTGAGCTTCGGATCACGACTCCACAGCAGCACCGCCAGCAGCGGATCGTCCAGCAGCAACTGCGGCTGAATGCAGCCCTGTTCGATCATCGCCAGGATGATCTGCGTGACGCCCACCTTCAGCAGGCTGGACACATGGCAAAGCGTGTTGTCGAAGAAGATCACGTGCAGCCGGGCCAGTTGCTGCTGGTTGTTGTATTGCAGGGTGGTTTCGCCGAGTGAACCACAGAGGCTCTCATCGCGCAGGTTGACCAGCGGACGATTGTGCGTGGTCTGAGTGCCGGTGAGCGTTTCGAAGAAGTCAGCCCGCTGGCTGAGTTGGAAGTCCACTTCGGGCAGCCCGTTTTCGCTGCCGACTTTGCCCGCGCCGGTGAAGATGATGCTGCTGGCCTGGTATGCCGCCAGGTACAGCATGTGGTGCAGCTTGCGCTGGAACATTTCGTTGTAGCAGCGGCGGGTGATCAGGAAATCCAGGTGACTGCCGTAGCTGTTGCCCTGGCCGTCGCTGTTGTTGATCAACACCTGAATCTTCTGGCCCTTGGGAAGACGAGCGTTGGCGCGATCGAGCGCTTCACGCACGATCAGCAGCATCGCGTGCCAGGCTGCCAGGTGATCGAAGGCGCAGCGGCACTCGGGCAGACAGACTTCCAGGTGATTGAGGTCGATGTAAATGCAGCCGCCGTTGTCAGCGAGGAACTTGCGGCCCCAGTCCTGGCAGTTGTAGCTGTGGTAGCCGTACTGGCTCCATGAATCGTTGCTGTCGTCGGCGGCATTGTGCCAACTGCTGGAGGAGAACCAGCTCGAACCCTGGCTGGAGGAATAGCCGGTGTTGGGGATGCCGCGGATCTCCGCCAGCAGGGCGCGGGACGCTTCGTGACCGGTGCCGCCGCTGCGTTCTAGGCCGAGGATGAAGTTGCCTAGCTCGATGTCCGCGCCGCACAGCTTGGCCACGACACGGGTATCTTCAGCGCGGGGCTTGTCGGCTTTTGCGTTGGCGGTGTTGCACGTGGTCATCTTTTAAGACTCCGAAAAAACTCAGGCCACCGTCTGCGTCAGGTAGCGATGCGGCCGATCCACTTTCCGCGTGATCGGCTTCACATCCACCACGTCGCTGTCACGGGAAAGGTCCGGCAGATACGAGAGGGCGTTGGCGGGGCTGAGCACGGTGGACAGCTTTTTGATCGATGCGCGGACCGCTTCCTGAATGTCGCGCACGGTCATGCCCGCCGGCCCGCCGTCGATGTCGCGCTCATAGGCGATCTGGCCGGCACACATGCAGATCTGTTCGATGAATCGGCCGCTGATCATCTCCCGGGCGTACACCGTGCGCGTCGATCGGTCGCGGAAGTGTAACACTGACAGTTCGTTGTCCGCATTGGGGGCGTAGAGCATGGAGACCGCGGTGTCGATGATGCGCTGGCGTGTGTCGGCCGCCTCGGTGTGGTTGGGATTCATCGGCATGTCGTTCGGCAGATGGATGTTGAAGATGGCGCGGGCGCCCTTCATGTCGGGGCGGTTCACGGTGATCTCAGTGCCGCTGAGTCTTTCCAGCAGGGCCGGATCGATCAGATCCTTGCGGTTGGAGGCGCTGATGATGGCAATGTTGCTGTTGCGGTCGAAGCCTTCGGTCTCGGCCAGCATGGCGCCCAGGAATTTGTCCGCATGGAAGTTGGCCGCGCCGCCACGGATGCGGCCGATGGTTTCCACTTCGTCCAGAAACAGCACCGCCATACCATCCTGCGACGCTTCGCGCAAGGCGGCAAAGCACTGGCGGATGTTCTTCTGGGTAACGCCGACGTAGGGATCCTCCCACTCGGAAGGTTTGACCACACTGAATCGGCACTTGCGTCCGCTGCGACGTGCGATTTCCGAACAGGCGATCCGCGCCATCAGTGTCTTGCCGCAACCGGGCGGGCCGATCATGAGGATCGAGCGCCGACCACTGAGACCGTAGCGTCGCGCTTTTTCCGGATCGACCATCGTGGCAGTCAGGGCTGAGAGCAGCGCGCGCAGATTCTGCTGCTGTCCACCCACGCTGTCGGTGCTTACCTCCTCGATCTCGTCCAGCAGATAGCGTTTCCCCTCGTTGGGCGCTTCGATCTTTTCATAGGCGAGCCCGGCCGCGCGATTCCAACGGATCAGATCGCCCTCCTGCAGCTTCACATCCATCAGTGCATGGGCCGGCTCGACGACATAATCCTGTTCTCCCTGGCGCAACGCCAGGCGACCATCTTTGGTGCGGAAGCGAAAACTGGCCAACTCACCCTTGCGTGAGGGGCCCTGCTGCGAGCGGGCCATCAGCAGGTTCTGCTTTTCGGAAAGCATCACTTCGTCGCCGCGCTTGAGGTCTTCCGCCTTGACCCGTTCCGGATACAGGGTGACCAGGGTAGGGCGCCCGTTGCAGATCACTCTGGGCCGCGGCCCCTGCGGGGTGTCGACCATTTCGATAAAGTCCCCGAACACCCAGGGCAACGCGGTCACCTGATTCAACAGTTGTTCAAGTTTTCCGATGTTGATCCCCGCTTCGCGTAGCCCAGCCATCGCCCGATCGTGATGTAGCAGCATCTCGCGGTCGATCTGCTGACGCAGTTGCGGCGAATGCTGACACAGCGACTCGATGAACTCGAGTTTCTGTTCCAGGCTGACCGCGCCGCGTCCGGTGGCAAACAGCACGTCTTCAAAAGGAACGTGATCCGGGGCTCTAGTGGGCATGGATCGGCTCTCCTGTGGCGGCGGCCGGTAGATCGTTGCCTGACCAGTCCGCGGCCGGCAAAATCTGAAAATCTCTGGGAACAATGACGCCTGCATGCCAGCCGTACAGGGCCCAGGTCAGTCCCGTGGCCCGACCTTCAGCCAGCAGCAGGGCCAGGCTGTAGGCACGTGGAAAACAGGTGCGATGCAGTGACAGGTCTTCTTCCGACAGGAACACCGCCTCGTCGTAACCAGCCGACGCGCCGGCCGCGCCGACGTCTGGTTCATCAGCTTGCGCGTCGGCATCCTGCTTCAGGTACGAATGACTGTGCCACCAGCCGAGCATGATCTCCTGCTTGTCGCGGCGTTGAATGGTAGCGCTGACGTCGGACCAGGTGTCGGGCGTGAAGGTGAGGCGCATCAACTCGCTGTGCGTGTGGCGTGCGGGAATCTGGGCGCTGACTTCCACGAATAGCTCGGGCAAGTCCGCGTCCTGGTGCAGATGACCGATCAGGATGCCGCCGGTCTCCAGGGCCCCGGCCTGTCTGGCGAGAGCGGCCGTCTCGTCCAGCACGCGCTGATGCACGAAGACCGGAACGTTCCCGCTGTGATCGAGTTGTCCGAAGCGCACCGAGCGCCGGCCGAAGTCCGCCATGCATGCCTGCTTCAGGGGCAGGGAAGGACTGACCTCCTCCATGCGGAAAGCCGCGGTGGAAGTTTTGCTCGGCCGGGCTCGATCGTTGGGATAGGCAGCCACCAGGTAACGGAAGGTTTCACCTTTCTGAAGCAGACCCTGTTCCACCAGCTTGACCGAAGCGCTGCGAGCCACCGATGCAAACAGCGTGTTGGGCAACTGGCAGCAGATGCGTCGGCCGTCCTGCTGCGTGACCGTGATATGCAGAGCCTGAATGAAGGGCCGACTCGACGTCGCATGCCACACCGGCTCGATGGTCGCGCTACTGGATACGGCCCCCGGCGACAGCTTGCCCTGGCGGACGCCGACGAATCGGCTCCACTCGATGGCGGGCTCCCAATCCATGTCCGCGGTCTTTTCCCGCAGCAGCTTGCCGTCTGCATCCAACAGGCACACCGTGTAGCGATAGTTGCTCTGCATGTTGGCCCGCTCCTTTGATCCTGGTCCTGACCGGTGACGCCGATCCCGTGTGCGCCGCTGCTCAGCCCGCATTCACCTCAGGCTGCAGCACGACCTTGTCGCCGTCCTGCAGTGAATCACCGACGATTTCACTGGTGTGGATGTGCCTGCCTTCGCGTTCCAGGTGACCCAGCCAGACATTGGGGCCAGTTGGGTTGTTCTTGGGTAGCGACATGTTGTCCAGGATGCTGGGCATGATCTCGCCCCAACTGGCGTCCTTGGGCACGCCTCGGGCCATGAACTCTCGCTGGCCGCTCATGTCCTGCACGCGCAACGTGATGGTTTTCTGATCGTTCAAGTTGATGCTCCTTTCCAAGAGTGGGTGTGAAAGTCACTGGGTACGGTCACGAGGCCCATCCCCGCACCGCCAGATACCGATCCGCGATGGCTTGATCCTGTATCGCTTCGATTTCCTGCTTGCCACACAGGCGGCAGACCACCGACAGCGCAGACAACGCCCTCGCCAGTCGTTCAGTGGTGGGCGATTGCATGCGAACCTGATAACTGAGCGTGATGCGCCCCTGATCATCCGTTACCACGGCGCGAATCATGCGCACCAGTCCGCTGGCGGTCAGCAGCATCAGGGCCGCGGCATGGCGTGTGCTCGCAACGGCTGGTCGCTCCGATGCGGCAAAGCAAACCGTGGCGGTCACCTGGCATCCGCTCTGCGTCAGGATCGCCACGCTGCCGCCCGGCGCTTCCAGCTCAACGGCCAGATCACCCGAGGCGCGGCGGGCGAACTTCCAACCAGCCGCTTCGCAAAGTTCACCCAGGTCGCACTGCGGCTCATTGCACTCCGTCATTCCAGCGGACTCGTCGATGAGCAGGGGTAATTGACTGGCTTTGCGCCGTTCGCGCAGGCGATCGATGGCGAGTCGCAGTCCCTGTCCCGTCTGCTGCAGCACTTGGGGTGGACAGGTGCCTTCCTCCAGCGGCAGCTCGGCACAGATGCGCGGACGCAGATCGTGCGGCCGCAGCGCGAACTTGGCGCCGCCGGGCAGATCACCATTACAGCGCAGACAATGCCACAGCCTTGCCGGGGCGCATCGCCGCCGGCCTGAGGAGTTGGTTTTCACCCGCAGCTCCAGCCAGTCTTCATCGGCGCTCGCCAGGGCGCTGAACGTCTTACCGTTGCGGAACGACAGTTTCCAGTGCCGGCTGTCCTGCTGCACAATATCTTTTGCCCCGCACGCAGCCAGCACATCGTGGATCGGTTGTGTGGTGTTCTTATGATCCATCTTCAGTATCCCTCCTGCTCCGCCGCGCCGGCCGGGCTGACCGAGATCGCCAGGTTCCGTCGCTTCATTGGACGACGATCCAGCGGGAAACGAGCTGGATCCTGATGCCTCGCCCACTGGGCGGCCGCGTGATTCAGCCCTTCATCGCCGGTGTAGAACAGGTTCCAGGTCCAAAGCTCCAGGCATGTGTGCAGCACGTTCACCAGCGGCATGCCCGGCACCAAGTGCACGCACACATACGGCGGGCGAATGTTGGGATGCCACGGGCGCTGCGGCCCCAGATACGTCAACACCTGGCCCGGCTCCACGCGACGCAGGTAATCATCAGGCAGCCAGATGCCGAAAGCACAACCTTCCGTCTCGACGATGCGTCCCTGTTCATCCTGCACCAGGCCCCTGGCGTGAAACTGGGCCAGGTAATGCTGTGCCGGCGGGCCGTCGAGGGGATGCAGTTGCAGAATGTCGCTCTGTGCGGCCAGCATCACGCCGGCCTCCTGCTGTTTGCTTAAAAATGTATGCAGAACCTTGTCCATCATTCCCACTCAGCTTCCCGATTGCGCCGATGGTGAAACCGTTCTCACCTCGCAAGCGCAAATTACTTGACCGCTGTTGACTTCTTTTCACGATTGACCAACATCACTCGTATGCAGATTCGTATCACTTGTTTTACCGACTGCTTGCGTGTGTTGACTTTTTTTTAATTACGTTTTCTCACTGCCAATCTCGAAATGAACTTCTACGCCGCTGTCCGATCCGATACTGAACACATCACCAGGGCGAAACCCCATGCGAACGAGCGGGCGGGTCAGCAGGTCATCATCCTGCGGGCGCAGCGGTAACCGGTCGCGCATCTCAAACCCGACAGGCTCCAGGCTTGCGCCGCAGTGTCCGCAGCGCTTGGGGCTTGCCGATCGCGGCGGAACCAGGCACAGCGTGTCCCTGCTGCGTCCGCACTCGGTGCACTGGAGTTTGCCCACGAACGGCCGGCCCTCGACACGGACCCATTTTTCACCCCTCGCACCGAGCACTTGAGCCGCAGTGTCGAGAACCTGGCCGAACGTGATCTGCCTCACTCCCCCACCAAGGCGACGAATCCGCCACACCTTGTGATCGAAGCGGCAATCGTGATTGCAACGAAAGTGTGTTACGCAATGCGTGTGATGCTGGACATCGCTCAGCACTTGTCTGCTGACCAAGGCGTGTGACGTGTCGCCTGCCAGCAGCTTGGCGCACTCGATTGCCTGCATTGCAGCAGCGAACGCACCTAAGCTGGCTGTGGATGGCGTGGGAGTCGTCGGCCTCTGCCCTGCCAGGCAGGGGTGAACCTGCTCCAGCCGTTGGTACTGTCTGTCATCCCACGCACATTCCAGGCACGCGTTGTCGGGCCCCGGCACGTACACCGCCACGCGCACGAACAGCCCCCCCTCGCTGCTGACACCGCAGTCGATCCACGGCACACCTAATCGCCATGCCGCCTGATTCATCACCCGCCGCCCCTCCAGCGAATCCAGGCATCCCAGCAGCACATCCGCCCGCAGTTCACCCAGCGGCACATCGTGCAGGTCCATGTTCAGCGCCCGCACTTGCAGACTCCGATTCAGCCGACGCAGCCGGTGAGCCTGCACCTGGGCCTTGGCCCGGCCGACGTCGCCGGGCTGGATGTCCTGCTGCGACAGGTTGCGATCCTCGTACACATCGCGATCGATGATCGTGACCTGGGCCAGGTTGGGCATGCGTGCCAGGTGAGCGACAAGAAACGACCCGATGTTGCCGACGCCGGCCACGACCACACGCTTGTTCGGCGGCGTAGCGAGAATGTTCGCTGCAGGTTTCACGTTAAAGACACTCCGGCGCCCAACGAAAGCTGCCTTCCAGGGCCGTAGGCTGATCACAAAACGCAGCACACTTCTCGCCATAGCTCCAGCAGGGTGATTGCTCGCTCTGGTGATGCCACAGCCCGCATGTCGGACATTGCACGGCCGGCGTCCCCGGCTCAATCTCCGCTTGACAGCGCGGACACGTGCATGGCTTGTCGGTCCGCGGCATGGGCGTGATCCGCGGCAGTCGCTCCGTGCTGAAGAACATCACCGTGCGCCCGATATGAATTTCATCCTGGTCACGCAAGGCACGCATGGCGATCTCCAGGTTCATCCCGTTGACCACCGCCTGGGCCTCGCTGGAAGCAAACAACATCCATCGATCGTGCCCGTCACCCGCCCCGTGCCGCATGATGTAGGCCGGGCAACTGGCTCCCGTGTGGGCGCTGGTGACCACGGGTAAATCCGGGTTGCCGGTGAGGTAAAAAACTCTGACACCGCCGGCCAGCGGGACGACAGCCCACGGTTGCTCCTGATCTTCCTGTTGGATCCATAGTTGCGGCATGGCTTCACCTCACATGTGATCCGGCAGGTTGCGTTGCGGCGATTGACGTTAGCGCCTGACCTGCCGCGGCGTTTGCTCACGGGGTCCGATTGTCCAACTCCAAGGCGCCGTCGAGGTGAAGCGTGTCGAAGTCACCGCACAGGCGCAACACTATCCGATGGTTTTTTTATACTTATGAATTCTGGAAATATTGATGTCACTTCAGATTTCCAACGTTCTCCGCGATATCCTTCAACTTGCGTGCAAAGCGATAGCCGCCGTTGCGGCGGTTGGTCTGGATGTAGAAACGGTTGATGTTGCAGGTTTTAAACGCCTCACGCAGGCGCCAGATGCCGACGGTGACCGCGTGCGGCTGATGGGACTGCCCCGTCTTGGCCTGCAAGCGGTCACATATATCGCTGACCGTCTTCCAGCCCACCAGGTGGTCGGTTCTTGTGCCGCAGTCTTCACAAAGAATCTCCAGCAGGTCTGCCAGAACCGGCGAAGTCAGGTAAAGCACCGGCGATGAGCCGACCTTTACGGTAGCCGAGCCGTCTGAGGCGCGGGTGATGACGATGTTGGCGCCGATATTCGCCAGTTGCTTAAGCATTCGTGCGTCCTGATCGTTTGATGATTGGCGGGAACGGGCTGGTCGTTGGGCCAGCAGCTCCGGGGCGCTGTTTTCCAGCAGTTCTTCAAAGAGCACCTGCAGATCCTCCAGTTCCTGCTGCAGGGCGTACATGCGCTGGCAGAGCGATTGCACCTTGCGATCAAGCTTTAAAAGCCGTTCGTGCGTGCTGAGGTTGCCTGAACGCTGGCCGTCGATGTTACGTGAGTGGTTTTTTTTGAGTGACTTCATAAACTGGCCTGTCGGTTAGAGTTTCTGATGCCGCCCTGGCCGCCCATGACCCGCGTAGGGCCAGGCCATCCCGGCGACCTTTCTTACGAGAAGGGAACAGATGGCGGAGTATTCTTTTACTTCAAATTCAAATATCCAGTGATATGTTAAAACAAATGATCACCGATCCGTGACACGACTGGCGTGCAACGGGTGTTGATGGTTTGTCGTACGGGTTGTTATTTAGCAGATGGAAATGTTTGTGCTTGAATGTAATTTTTCTGCACATCAGTCAACAGTACTTTGTTATTGGCGAAGATAATGCTGTAAATGGATTCGCCTTTGGGATCCCATGTGCAGACATTACTGACACTGTCATGATCGATGCTTGTGCACGAGTGGCTTGCCGCCCCCAACATGTTGAGTACCTGCTGCTCACTCATGCCGGGTACAATGCGGTCCCAACTCTTTCTGATATTGTGGCGGACGTCAGATAGATTTTCCGCAGGTTGCTGCCGGTCGATCAGAAATACCCTGTCGTTGCGGATCCCGACCGCCAAGGCTGCTTGACCAGCCGCCCAGTAGAGGTGAATGACGGGTTCCTGATCCTGCCCGAATGATTCAGAATCAGGTGGATTACCCAGTGTTTCCAGTACTTGACGACGCGACATGCCCAACTGGATCCCACCGAACCTGGAAGCCAGCTCCAAGTCCGCAGCCGCTCGGGTCTGCTCTTCACCCATGGTGATCTTATCTACAGGTTCGATCGCAGCTTGACCATTTTGGAGCAGTGGCTGGGCCGTCGGTTGTGGGGCCGGCGTGTGGTCTGTATCGCCACAACTGATGGGCCCGACAGCAAGCAACCCGATTATCAACAACAGCTTTCTTGTGCCCATCGCCATAGCGGGATCTTTCGTTGCCACAATATACAACACTGCTGGATTATTTTGATGTGATGCCAAAATAATGTATAAAAAACAACAGCCAAGAATCTTTCCAGCATCTAGATTCACCACTGGTATCACGTTGATTACATGAAATCACCTGCTTGTAGTGAACAGGGTACCTTACACATTATCACGATAGATTTAAGAAAACTCTTGTGTAAGTTTATGGCATACGCTATCCTTGGTGTTGTTAAAATAGTGCATTGCTCAGAGGAATAGCGAGTTGCCGCGAATTGCGTTTGGTGGGTCATTCGACACACGACACGCCTTGCAGAGTGTGGCGCGCTATAGCTGGCTGAGGGGTGCACCGTTCAGAGTCGTCGGTCGAGTCTGGATGGTGGATGGCCGTGCTTAGCAGCGGCCACGACAAGCGATCTGTAAGCAACGTTTAGTAGGCCACATTCTTATTCACAACAGGTTGAAGAAGTCGGGAAGCTGCCGATACTTGGCGCCCCCGACAAAGGTGGATCTGCGCTCTGATATTCTGCGTTCAGGCACAAAGACTTCGATTTTTCGGCAGGCAAAGTAAAAGAAACCGCGCTGCTTTTCACCCGTATGGTTGAGTGGCGCCTACCGATGGTTGGGGCGAGCGATGGCCAAAGCGGTACAAACGACGGGAGAAGTGGTTGACAAACAACCAAAGAGCATCCAGGCATTTCTGGAGAACGTTTTTCTACGCAATCTTGGAGATCAGGGGCCGATGGCCCTGGAGAACTTGCTTTGTTTTTGCCGAAAGCTTGCTGAAAAACACTGGCCGGCTTCAGTCGTTGCTGCAAGTGAAGGTGGTTCTGATGGTTATGGGAATCAGGGAGGCTGGAATGTCCGCCTATTCATCGTGGCGGAGTTGGCAGTCAGGTCCGGTCTGAGAAATATTCCGCGGGAGGTCGACACTGACGGGAAGCATTTTGGGAAGACTGCACAGGACTGGCTTAAGCGGGCTAAGTTGTTGGTGTCGGCAGCCGCAAAACTGGGACTGTCGATCGATCAGTTGGCCGATGACTGGGTGGCTTGGACCGACTTCAAGCAGCGGATCAGTGAATTTGAACTTGCCGTGGCTCCGCGCCACATTCGGTCACTTTTAGCGAGCCCGCAGTTCCCGGATCGCTTCGTGGTGTTTGAGGCCAATCAGGTCTGCACCGATCAGGCGGTCATGGAGCAAGCCCGTTCGTACCTCATGCGCGTCTGTCTTCTCAACGAAGAGCAGGCCGGGCGTCTGTTGGACCGCATCCCGATGCCGCGCCTGCGCACTTTCAGTAAGGCGGTACTGCAGAACCTGGCGGAAAACTACAAGCTGTGGCACAAGCACGTCGACATGTTGGAGCAGCAGTCGCAGCAATCTTCGGCATATCCGTGCTCTGACATCGAGCAATTGCGCTGGGATCTGCTCAATAAAATGCGTCCGTGGTCGCACGATTGGGCGGAGCATTCCTACAGCCCTGAGGATGCGGTGGACGATGCGCTTTTGTATGCCATGCGAACGCGGGAAGACGCGCTGAATCGCTATGCCTATGAAGGCGATTTCTTCTACTGGCTCTTCTCCATCGCCCAGAACAAGTTACGGGCGGCCTGGCGAGAAAAGAAGAAACTTGCCCCCTTATCTGACGGTGAAGGTCCGGTTGCGACGCCATGTGTGGATTGGCGCCAGCTACCCAAGCAGATGCTGGATTGGCGCGAGCGGTTCTTACTGACCAAGACATTCTTCAAGGGCAACACGGCCCGATACGCCCAGTTCCTTTTTGAGTCCATGCTCATGCAGTCCGTGCAGGAAGAGCCCAAAGGACAAACGGATGCGACATTGGCGGCTCACCTGCGGCTGAACACAGACTGGGGCAAGTCCGCCAGCGCCAACATGCTGCCCGGGGTTCGCCGCAAGTTACGGCAACGCTTTGAAGCCCTGCGTTTTGTGTTGGATGAAATGCCAGAGGGTCAGGTTGCCGACAAGCCAGATGACGCATCGGTGCTGGATGCTGTGGCCAGGGCGCACGGTCTGGCTGACAAGGACGTGCCTACTATCCGCGGCCTGGCCTGCCTGGCGCGAGCGTCTTTGGGCACGGGCACGCTGCTGGATGCCTTATTCTCGCGCATCATGGTGGATCGCACGGGAAAAGCTGGAACAGCGTTGCTTGCCGAACTGGACACCCAGCTTCAGGCCAGAAAACTGGCGGACGACGACATCACAGCGATACAGCAACGCCGCAGCCTCGGCCAGCAGTGGTTGAACTACCCGGGCAACCAGCGCCGTCTGAAAAGTTTGCGCGGACGGGCCACGACCGATCACCAGAGCTTCCTCGTCGCGCCGTGCTGGTGCCTGCATGTGCTGCGCGGGAGGAGCGTCCAGCAGACCATCCAAGACTTGAACGTTTCCAACACTGGACAGGCCTACATCCAACAGACCATCATGCGCCAACTGGACACCGAGTGAGGAGCGCGTCTTCTCATGAATACCTCAGATCCAACATCCTCCGGCGACACCGCAGAAACCGAAGCTCTGAGGCGGATCATCGGCTTCATCACGGGTAAGCATGCCGATGTGTCCCAGTTGCTCCAGGCCATCGAGGTACTGCGCGCGTGCAAAACCGGTCCCGACAAACTGCGGCAATTGCGATCTGTCGTCTGTGGCGCTGTGGAGTCTGAATCGGACGAATATGAAGCGTGCCGCAATGTTCAGGAATCGTTGGAAGAGTACCTCGCATTGGAACCTGCACAACGCAAGCAGGCAATGGCGCAGGTTACTGAGCATCTTCAGTCCTGCGAGCACTGCCGCCGGCATCTGGAAGTGCTGGAGGAGCTGCTGCCCGCTGCCGCCCACGATAAGGTCGATGTCCCGCCCGTACTCAAGCTGGTGTCCCGGCAGTGGCGATTGATTTCGCCGCAGGGCCAGGTGTTGCCGCAACCTTCTGCGGACGCATTTGTGTTCCGTATGCCCATCAACCCGTTCCTGCGCCTGCGCGAACTGCGCCACGAGGAGCGGGAGTTGGCCATGGCCATGCCTGACGATCTGCCGAAGCTGCCTTTGTCTATGCGCGTGGGCGGAGGTGCGGCCGAGGTGGACCTGTTGGTGATTCCGGAGCGGCGCATCGGTCAGGTTCCGGGCCAGGCCAGCCAGCAGCAGGATGTGTGGATCATGCAGTTCACACTGGTCACCGCCCAACAGACTACGCGGTTGGAAGTGGGGCTCGGTGGTGCGCAGGGTCAGACCACCGGCATGCGCACGCTGTCCGTCGAGCATAAGGCAGAGTTTGAAGTGCAGCCGCCCGGCGCGCAGACGTACTGGGCCTACTTTGAATGGTTTTCCTCCGAGGGTGCGTTGTTGAAGGATGAAGTGGAGCTGCCGCTGCGCAGCGGGACGGAGTCGGAGCCGGATCAATGATCAACGCCCGTACCACCATCATGTCGTCCAAAGACATGCACAATGGCCACATTGTGGCGTTGACGCTTCATACGACCTTCGTAAAACCCGGCGCCGCCATGGCGACCGAGATTCCGGACGAAAATCTCCCCTGGCACAACGCGCTGGGTGCTTGTGAAAAATTAAAGCACGAAATCGTCGATGTTCTGCGTCACGGCAAAGACCAGTATCCCGCCACGGCAGGATCCGCGCTGCTGGAGCATCTACCCTGGCAGGGATTGGAATCGCTGGTCCATACCTGCCGCGCGGCTCAGGATCCTGACCTGCGTCTGGAGTTGAGCTTCAGTCCCCTCAACTGCGGCATGTCGCTGGAACTGGCTCCACTGCCTGCCGACTTCTGTGCCCAGGGCTGGCTGGATGCGGCATGCCCCGTTTACCGCACGTTCCGCCCGTTGATCTGTCGCCAGGCCCGACGTTGCGAGGATCGATCCCTCGCCATCATTCACCAGGACGAGCCGCAGCACCAGGCCCTCGCGGAAGACCTTCGCCGCATGTGCGCACGGCAGTTCGGCCAACAACTGACCGCAATCGACACCTACCATGGCGGCAGCTATCTGGCTCAACCGGAAAACCGTTACGCCTTCCTGGACAAAGTTTTTCGCGAGCATCGGGCGGTCGTGTTTCTGGGCCACTTTCTTCTGGCCGACGCCCACACGCGCGGCGGCTGGATACTCAGCGACGGCAACGTGTTGCAGATGTCGGAGCTGGAGGACTTCCTCGGCGTTCGGCCCGATCAGACGCCCGCCCAACTCGGCCGCAAGGGCCCACCGGTGCCCGAGGTGATTTTCGCCAGTTGTTGTGCCAGCAGTGGCGCGGATCCGGCCGGACCCTATCGCCCGGGGCTGCTTTACCCGGAGATGTTCCTGCGCGCGGGTGTTCGCTTTTTCATCGGCACTTCGACCATTCTGGCCGTGCCGAACAATCAGATTTCATTGCTGCCGAAGTTAATCTATGAGTTCTTTCAAGGCTGGGTGAATGACCCGGCGGATGCGGTGGGGCATCTGTATCGCGCCAAGCGGGCCATCGGCTTCCCGCTGATGTCGAGCCTGTTTCAGATTTACGCCAGCCAGGTCAGTCAACCTCCTGAGCCGGAAGTGCCGACGCTGCCGCAGTCGGTTGATTCCGACATTCAACCCGGCGATCAACTGTGCGACTACACGCTGCAGGAAATGCTTTGGAGCGACAGCTACGCCCGCACATTTCTTGCCCGTCGCGGCTCCACCCGGCATCTGATCCAGGTTCTCGACAGAAAGTGGCAGGACAGTCCGCAATTGGAAAAAGAGCTCATCGACGCGGTTCGCCGCCTGCGCTCAACCAGGTTGCCGGCCGGTCTGCTCGTACCCGATCGCCATGAGATGGTCCAGTTGCGTCGAGACAGGACGGAGCATCCGCTGAGCATTCTGGTGCTGGTCTATGATCGGCCGCAAGATGAACAGGCCAGTCACTGGCGGCGCCTGCAAGCCGTGGCCGGCGATGATCCGTCCTATGGCCAGCACGTGCTGCGCCGAGCGCGGCAGTTGGCAGACTGCGTGGCGCGTCTGCACGCCGGTGGCATGGCACACGGCAACGTTTGTCCTTCCAACGTGTTGCTGTGGCAGCCTTCTGCGAATCAGCAGGAACAGATTGTGCTCAAGGATGCCTGGGTCTGGCGGACGTCGCTGGGCCGATGCGTCGAGCCGCCGTATGCCCCGGCCGAAGCGGCCGTCGTCGGCGACGCCAGCGAAGCGCGGCAGGCGGACATGTGGGGCCTGGGCATGACACTACACGAGTTGGCGGCCGGCTCAGCGCCTTCGCCGTCAACCACAGCGGCAGAAACGGGGCAGTTACTTTCCGGCCTCTTGAAGAATCACGATCCCGCAGTGCCGGAGGCGTTGGTGCGCGTGGTGCGCGAGTGTCTGAGTGCTTCGCCGCAATTGCGCCCGGCAAGCGAGGACGTCGCTCGCCAGTTTGCATCGGCGGTGCGCTCCGGCGGCGCGTATTGGGGACAGTTTGAGGATGACTTCATTGCATATACCCGCGCCGGGCGGCGGTTGTTTGCCGTGGTGGTCGATGATTTGCAGACATTTGAAAAAACACTGCATCGCCTGTCGGTCAATCGCTATCACTTTTATGTGGCCGCACCCGAGCAGGGCTTGTGCGATCGCACGCAGGCCTACCAGGTGTTGCCCTGGATCAGCCCCGATCAATCGACCGGCCCGATGCCTTCCTACTTGGTGGATCAGGCCAACGCTTCGGGTCTGCTGCCGCGCATCGCTCAACTGCGGCCGGGCGCCGACGGTTTGACGCCGCTGGTGTTGATTCGTGGCGCGGGCTGGTGGCAATCGGGACTGCGTTCCGCCCGTCAGTTGAAGTTGTGTCAGTCCGCAGACGCCGGTGGCCCGGTGGTGGTGATTGCTGACGATGTGCCCTGGCATCAGACGGGGCTGGGTTTGTCGCTGCAATGGTTGAAGTTCCCGCCGCTTGAGCCGACGGAGCTGTTTGAACTGATTCAAAGCATGCCGAAGAATGAGGATTGGCCTGTCGAAGCGGTGGATGCGGAGACGGCTACACAATTGGCGCTGGCGCTGCGTGGTTGCGATCGACGTGAGTTGTTTCAGACGCTGCGCCTCTGCGTGTTGCGCTTTGGGGCGATCGATGCGCGGGCGGTGATGATCCGTGACGAACAGCGACAAAGGTTGTTCCGCAACTTGACGGCTGCATCGTACACGCCTACGTCCAGCTTGATCGATCCGCAGCACGTCGGTCTGGCGCCTGGCCTGGAGCGCAAAATCCTCACCTGGGCTGAATGCGTGCGCACCACGGATCAGCGCATGTCTGCGGTCCTGGCGCCTCGCCGGCTGCTGATCAGAGGCCCCAGCGGTTCGGGCAAGTCGGTGCTGGCTCATAGTTTGGGGGCCCGTCTGCACCGCCCGCTGGTCACGGTCGACTTCACACGTTGCCTGCGCGGCGGGCTGGGCGATTCGGAAAAGTCTCTGATGGGCACCCTGGCGATGGGCGACTCTCTGCGCAACGCTTTCGTGCTCTTGGAGAACGTGCAGACGCTCTTCGGCACGGACGCACCGCAGCCGGTCGCCGGAGCCGCACCACCGCAGACCACTTCCGCACAAGCGACGCTGGCCCGCATGTCCGGCCTGCTGCTGAACTGGCTCGATGGGATCTCCGCCGACGTGATTGTGGCCATGACCATGAACGATCGCATGACGGTGCCGGCCCAGTTGAAGCGGCGGGCGGAGTGGGTCATTCATCTGTCACTGCCGCAGGACATTCCACAGCGGGCGGCTATCTTCACTGCGCTGTTTCATCGCTTCGCGCTCGACGATCTGGCCCAGGATCGCCCCTTGATGGAAATGCTCGCTTCACGCACGACGGCCCCGCTGGCCAGCCCGCTTTCCCGCTGGTCAGGTGACACCGACGAGCGAGTGCACCTGCTCAGCGGAGCTGACATCGAATATTGGTTGTACGAGACGATTCTGTTGCACGGCCGCGCTACCCAGCCCCTGGACCGGCAGTTCTGGCTCGATGCCGTGCAGGATGTTCCGAGTCGAAAGGAATAGAACCATGCCAAGGCTCAACCTGAATGAAACCATGCAACGGCTGTTGCTGTTGATCCGCTCCGGCTATCCGGTGATCTACATCGTCTCACACGAGGAGCGGCGGGTGATGGATTACCTGGCCAAAATCGTGCGCGTGATCCGTCAGGAAAATCCCGGCAAGGAGATGCTGCGCTGGAGTGATGGCATCGGGCTGGAGCAGTTGACGGGCCTGTCGCCACACACGGTGCCGAAGGATCAGGACATCGACTGGCTGTCCGTGCCGGGCCTGCCCTCCCCGATGCAGGCAGCCGCCCAAGGCAACGCCAACGCTCAGGCGGCGCTGACCTCCATCAAAAATGCCGCGCCCGGCGGCGGGTTCCAGGTGCTCACCGACAGCCTGACCGTGTTCTTTGACATGCACCCCATGCTTCAGGACAACATGTTGCTGGGCGCCGACTCGCTGGTCCGTCCCCTGCGCAACACGGCTGCTGAGCTGCGCAAATACTACGACGACAACCGCGCCCGCCCCGGTAAGTTCTACAAGACCGTGGTGATCGTAGCGCCAGCCGCCCAGAAGCTGTCGCCCGAGTTGGAGCGTGACATCATCGTGATGGACTTCCCGCTGCCGGAGACAGACGAACTGCGCGGTGTGCTGCAGCAGATGGTCGACAGCGAGCAGTTGCAGTATGAGCCGGACGCCACGCCGGCCGATCGCACACACCTGTCGGAATTGATTGCCGGCGCCGGGCGCGGTCTGACCCTGGAGGATTATCGCCGCGGGTTAAGCCTGTTTGCTGTGCGGCACGAGACGCTCTCGCAGCGCCGAATCGAGGATATGCTGAACCTCAAGGCCAAAGCCATCAACAACCTGGCCCTGCAGTACACCCCGCACGTCACCATCGAACTGGGCGGCCTGGAGAACATCAAGAAATGGATTCGTTCCCGCAGCGATGCCGTGTCCAGCGAAACCATCCGCCAGCGCTTCCGTCTGCCCACGCCCAAGGGTCTGTTCCTCACCGGCGTCTCGGGCGGCGGCAAGTCGCAACTGGCCAAGCTCATCGCCACGCAGTTCAACCTGGCGTTGCTGCGGCTTGATGTCGGGGCGTTGTTCGGCTCCTACGTCGGTGAATCCGAGGAACGCACGCGCGTTGCCCTGCAACTGGCGGAAGTGCTGGCGCCGGTGGTCCTCTGGCTGGATGAGGTGGACAAGGCGTTCACCGGCATCGCCGCCGGCGGAGACAACGGCGTCTCGGCCCGCGTCTTCGGCAGCTTCCTGACCTGGCTGTCGGAAAAGCAGGACAGCGTCTTCGTCGTCACCACGGCCAACAACTTCAACGCGATTCTGCAGAGCTTCCCCGAGTTCGGCCGCCGCGGCCGCTTCGACGCCATCTACTGGGTGGACTTGCCTGGCGCTGACGGTCGCCGCGACATCTTCCGTATCTATCTCAAGCCGCACTACGACGCCGGCTACCTGGTGATCAATGATGAGCAGCTTCGCGCCCTGCGTCCTGCGGCTGTGATCGCATCCGAGCCGCAGGATGCTGATGCATTGGAGCGCCTGTGCTGGTTGCTGTGTCAGGATGCTTTGTCCGGCAACCTCACCGGTGCGGAGATCGAACACGCCGTCAACGAAGCGCTCTACGAAGCCTACAAGCAGGCCCAGGCATCCGGTGATGGCGAGGTGCAGGGCGCGTTGAACGTGCAGCAGGTGGTGGCCGCGGTCAATCGTGCTAACAATGAAGCCCTGTACCGCCCCGGTTCACCCGAACATGCCACCCTGCAGAACCAGAGGAATGCGGTGAACCAGAACGGTTGGCCCAAGGCCTGAGCACAACGGGAGACAGAGGACGTCATGCCTGCGAGCGGGAGCACAGAATGGGGGCCGCTGGATCAGCTTGCCGTGATGCTGACCCGTACGATGCCGCGTGGTGAAAGCGGGGCGTTGACTGGTGTCGCGGAGCATTGGGGCGGTCTGTGGGGCATGGCGGCCCGCGATATATGGCCAGGCGATCTGTTACCACCACTTTCGCCGCCCAAACGCAGCTTCTTCGAGCGCATTCTCGGCGCCGGCGTGGCGGACTGGCCGAACTGCGAGGCATTGGGCGACGTGATGAGTGAAGCTCATGCCTGGTTGGGGCAGGAGAACTGTCGCTGGATTCTGCCGCACGTTCAGCCGTTCATGCTTGCCAGGCCGTCGCGGCCGCTGGCCAGGCGCGATCAGAACATCTTCACGGTGATCAGCAGCACTTCGCAGAAAGCGCTGGGCTGGGCATTGCTGACCTGCGACATCGCACGGCGTGGTCCGCAGTTCGTCAGGTTGCTCAATGAAAAAACGAAGCACGCTTCACCCCTTGAATCGCGCTACACGTTGCAGGAGGGCGACGCTCTGGGTGATCTGCTGGCGTTGCATGTGTGTATCGAGCGATTGGTCAGTGCTGCGGCGGTCCAACGCCTGGTCAGCAACTGGCTCAAGGAGGTGAGCCTCGCTCCTCACGTTTGCGCCGAGCGCCGGCCGGGTGGTTTTCGCAGCAGCCGGTTTCTTCGCATCTATCCCTGGCTCGCGGCCATGTCCCAAGGCAGCGTACAGGCCCAGGCATGGTATCGAACACTGAACCTGTTGATTGCATGCAGTCCGTTGACGCAATGGGTGTATTTCGACGTCATCCCCGGCCCGATCTCCAGTGGCGTATCCAGTTCGCTGACCCGCCTCGGATCACCTCCCGCGGCGTGGCGTGAAATCTGGCTGTCGCAACTGTCACGCTCTTTTTTAGGAGCGCTGCTGAGCCCGCCGCCGGCCCACGAAGCGGCAATCTACCACCGGGCCAGGCTGCAAAAGTTGGAAGCAAGACGCGGTCCGAGGGCCAGTGCATCGCGAGCCCAGCGACAGAGCAACGATGATTTGGCCCAACAGCGACGCCGTCTCGCGGGTCTGGAAAGCGCCATCCCCGGCCAGCACCTGGACCGACTCACCATGTCCAGCGACGTGCTCGGCCTGCGCAAGAACGAAACTGCCAGCCCTTACCTGCACATGCGCATCCTCGACATGCTCGTGCGTCATCTGGTCATCAGCCAGACCGGCGCCATGCAGGATCGCCACAGTCAAACGCCACCGCACTTACGCATCGGGCCGACGCCGTGGGCGTACCTGTTCGATGACACAAGTCCATGTTTCCAGGCGTTCCTGACCGCGGTTTTCCGACTGGATTCTCAGACGCTCAACCGCCAGTACCGTTCGCATCTGGCGGCCGTGCGCCAGTGGGTGCAGCGCATGTTCCTGGTGCCGCAGGCTTCCATCAGAGACCAGCAACAGCAAATGCAGTTGATTGCGGAGATGGTGAAGCAGGAAGGAGTATCGGAGGATTCCGCCCGGCGCTTGCTGCAGCGATTCTGTGATGGTCAGCACGATGGCGTGACGCTGCCGCCGCCCAACGATCGCGGTGATGCACCGCAGGAGATTCTCAGCGACTGGGTGGTGATCGTGAGCAATTGGTTGTCGGATGCCCGCCACACGCCGGGTGCGGCAGCGCAGCAGAATTAGAAAGGCAAACCATGCCCGAATCGAAGTGCCTGGACACCGAACAGGAAGATTGGCCGATGAGAGCGTTTCGCCGTGCTTACTGCGGCGATGACGGTCCGTTCGAGCAAGTCTGTCGGCGACTGGAGATGGGCTTCTCCGTGTTGGTGTATCTACCGGGCAACTGCATGTCTGTCGCTGCTCAGTATGTTGACGGCCGCAGCAAAACCAGCTCGGGCGGTGTGGTCAGAGAGTGGAAGGAATTTCTGCTGCACCCGGGGAAAACCGGTTCGTTCGCCGATGTGCTCTCCGGAGCCAGTGACAGTGTCGCCCGCCTGATCGATTGGCTCACCCGCCGGGATCCCGGCCTGCCCGGCGCGATTTTCCATAACCTCGATCTGCTGTGCGAGCGCGGCGGCATCTATCACATGCCCGAAGCACAAATGGCGCTGTTTTCCATATTGGAAGGCACACGTCGCGGCGTCGTACTTGGTTTATCTGATCGCGAGGCCGGTCGCCTGCCGCCGGAACTGGAACGTGCCTTTCCTGAAAAAGTCTGGCTCGACGAGATCACGTTCGAAAGTTTCCCCCAACTGATTCCGCTGAAACTGCAGGAAACATTGGGCAGCATCAACGACGGGGCAGCCTGGCTGATCGCTTCGCGCCTGCGATGGAGCGATCCCCTGCGTGCGGTCAAGATCATGCTCAAGACCGCCGAGCGTCAGGATAGCTTGCCGAAAGTGCTCAACGATATCTGGCTGGCCACCCGGCCGGTCGAGTTTCGCAACATGCCCAAGGTCCGGCATGATGCCGACGGCTTCCCTCCTGATCTGGTGCAGTGTTTGAAAGACGGCATCGTCAATCCCTTCAACCGTTGGAAGCAATGCCAGGGCGCCGACAAGCAAGAGGCGATGGCAGCTCTGCGCAAACTTCCACCGGGTGTGATCCTTTATGGTCCGCCTGGTACGGGCAAGACGGAGTTGGCCAAGTGGCTGGCGAGCGCCGTCGAGCTGCCGTTGCGCGTGGTGACTGCTGCGGAGATCAAGAGCGTGGAGTGGGGCGAAGCGGAGAAGCGCGTGCATCGGATCTTTGCCCAGGCCCGCCGCGCTTCGCCTTGCATTCTGCTGTTCGATGAAGCCGATGACGTGTTTCCCGACCGCCGCGACGCCAACAGCTCCGTGGCCAGTTCCGAGCGCGGCATCGTTGACGCTGCCTTGCAGGAGCTGGAGGGTTTCGAGGGGCGACCCGCCGGCGTGCTGGTGGTGATGACCACCAATCGCTTCACCACCATGGACCAGGCCATCCGCAGCAAACTGCGCCTGCACCAGCGCGTGCCTTATCCACTGACCAAGGAGCAGGTCGGCAAGATCGTCACGCGCATCGCGCTGCACTACCGCTTCAAGTTGTCCGGCAGCATTCACCAGCAATTGGTGGATTACTTCATGGGATCCATCCTGTCGGATTCCAGGCGCGATCTGGGTGAGGTGAACATCCGCCGCGTGCTCGACGACAATCTGTTTTCGCCGCGCGAGATTCAGCAGGCGATGCTCCTGCTGGACCACGGCATCCAGGAGGGCGAGATCGAAGTGACCGACGCCGACGTGGCCCGGCTGAAGAACTATTACGAGCAGTTGCGAGCCATGCAGGGCCCGTTTGTGCCGCCCGGAGCCGGACGAACGGTTTAAGAATCAGCAAAGTGAAAGAAAACATGACGGTTTCAACCTTATGCATAGTCGGCCGCGATGTTCGGCAGCGCCTCGCCGCAACGCGAGGCGGGAAAGGAGTGCGATTATGTCATCTCTAGCCAGATTAAGAGCAAGGGCGGCCCAGATCGTGCGCCTGGGGGCTGATCGCTGTCTGGCCCTGCATCGCATCCTTGGACCTGAGGGGCAAAAGAAGCTTGCCAGCACCCTGCAGGATAAAGGCTTCCGTTCCCGCATTGAGAACAGCCAACAATTACCCAAGTGGCGCAAGACCAGCAAAGACCGCGACTATGTGCAGCGATTCGAAACCACGCTCAGCGGACAATGGCTCGCCCCTGAATTGACAAAGCGCGGCATCAAACAGGTGCCCGTCACGATTGAAGTGCACGGCGACATTGCCAACGTGCGCCATCAGGCCCAGTACGAACTCCCCGATAACGCCCCGGCCACGCAGCGCCAGCAGGTCGAGCAGGCCCTGCAGAAAACCGTTTACCGTGCGGTTAACAACGAGTTCGCCATCGCTGTTCTCAATGAAATGCAGCAGCAACTGACGCAGATGCGGCAGCAGAAGATGCGGATGCAACAGACGCTGCAGGTCCGCCAGATGCAGGCCAACCAGCTTCAGGTCCAGATGAATGTCTATCAAAGCGCTTACCAGCAGGCGTAAGGAGCACCGACATGGCGCTGAAAGTCAACAAGCAGATCAACCTGTACGGCGTCAAGCATAAACAGCCGCCGACAGACTCGAATTACGTTGTCCATCATGATCAGGCCGACCAGATGCCCGGCCCCGTGATGCGCGACAAGCACATCGAGGACAAGCAAGCCCGGGCCAGGCTGAAGGACAATCAAGGCAACTTCTGCATCGCTGTTCAGCCTGGCGATGAGGAACTGGGCGAGTTTTACCTGAGCGTCCAGTTTGAAGGCCCCAACGGCCGCCACGATCTCTGCATGAACGGCCAGAACGATCTGCTGGATGACGCCAGTTGCGCTTTGCGTCAGATCCTCGAGCAGATGGGTTTCGACGGCGAACTCATCATCGAAGGCGAGCCCTGCCCCGGCAACGACACCCCGCCCATGAAGGTCATCGAAGCGGCCCGGAATCTCGAGGGGGTTTCGGTCCAGGCCAACACCGAAAACCTCCAGCACCTGCGCGTGCAGAACGAAGTCAGGCAGCAATCATCCACCCCCAGGTAAACGAGATACTTCATGGCAAACGCTCAGTTGTCAGCACGACCGGACGATCCCGAGAAATGGACGGGCACCAACATTTCCGAACAGATTCTCGGCGATGCACCCGGGGACATTCCCGCTCAATGGGCGACCTCCTGTGCCTTTCGCCTTCGTCGAATGCGCGATGAGCTCCGCCGCGCGTTCATCGGCATGAAAGTCGAAGGGCTCGGTTGGATCACTGACTGGATCGTGGCTTCCCTGATCGCCCGCGAGAACGTCCTGTTGCTGGGACCGCCGGGGGTGGCCAAGAGCGAGATGGCAACCTACACCCTCAAGCTGCTGGGCTTGTCCGCACCGGAACCCGACGATCAGACCATCAACAGTCTGCCCGAGCGCGTTACCTGGGAATGGTGGCAGCAGCGCTGCAAGCAGGAGGGCGAAAACCGCAAGTATTTCCACTACCTGCTTTCGCGATTCACGCAAGCCGAGGAGTTGTTCGGTCCGCTGGAGATATCCCTTTTGCGCCAGGGCATGCTGGTGCGCGTGAACTTCGGCCTGCTTACCGGGCCCGGCGTCTGGGGCGCGTTCCTTGATGAGGTCTTCAAGGGCAGCAGCTCCATTCTCAACACGCTGCTGACGTTGACCCAGGAGCGATGCTACTTCAACTGGGGCGGCATGCAGCGCAGCAATCTGTTGATGTTCATCGGCGCATCGAATGAGATGCCCGGCGGCTTCGCCAGCGGTATGGCCGGCGTCGGCGGCGGGGGTGAGGACTTTCACACGCTTTACGCATTCCTCGATCGTTTCCCCATCCGCCTGAGCGTGCCCAATGCTTCGGGCTACAGCCTGACTTCCACGTCCGACGATACGGAGTCGCCGCAGGACGCGCCCATCATGCCCGACCCGCAGCATTCGGATCTGGCCGGGGCATTCGACATGGCCATGAGCCGCGAAGGACGTGCCTTCACCACGCGCCATCACTTCGATCCGCAGCACGAGGACATGCCCACGGTCAACGATATCCTGCTGCTGGGCCGCTTCTGCTTCCAGCATCAGCATCGCGGCAATGGGCAAGAGCGGACCAATCCTTATCACGTCAAGCAGGAGGAGCAGTTCCGCCGCGCCTTCCTGGATCATGCCTGCAAGCTGCAAAGCGACAGCACGGACGTGACGCGCAAGGTGGCCTGGACGATCTCGCCGCGCAAGCTCAAGGCGCTTTACAAGATCGCCCTGGCTCACGCGCTGCTGACTGACGATGCTTTCACCACCAACGCGCAGAAAATCAGCAACCTCGGCCCTGCGCAGTTACAGGTGTTCAACGCCATCTGGGACACCTCCTCCGCTCAGGCTCAACTGTTCAGCTACACCCAGGACACGGTGCGCGATCACTACCGCTCCCACAGATAGAGGCCCGCGTTGCTTGGTTTGCAGGATATCATGGCCACCGCTGCCTGCGCTGCCACGCGCGGCCGGGTTTCTCACGCCCGGGCATTCATCCACAGCGCCTTGACCGCCGGCATCTGGGCCGCCCGTCACCGTTGCATTCTCCCGTTGCCCGTGTTGCTCGATGCGCACATGCTCGCGCAGTATCCGGAAATGACCGTTGCCTATCGCATACCACAACCGCAATACACGCAGGCCATCCGCGAGTATGACGACTGGATGTGTGACGGTTTCAGCCGCCTGCTCAAGCGCCTTGCACCCGCACACCCTCAAATCAGTGACGCATCTGATCGCAGCGTCGGCCTGCACTGGCTGCCGCTGATGATGCGCCTTTGGCAGACCCAACCGCCTGCCGCCACCAACAGGAATGGCCACCACGCCCCCACTTGGGCCAACTGTTACGACCAACTGCGTCGGGACACCTCGCGTCTGGATGCGATCCATCAACTCTGGCGCGGCGATCGCTCCTCGCAGTCGCGCTTATGGCCGTGGTGGAAGCAGAAGCTGCCTTCACCAGCCAATCTCACCTCCAGCGCCCTGTGGAGCGGCTTTCGTGACGGCATCGGCGCCGAGCAACTTCACGAGCGATTCGATCACGCGGCAGGCTGCATGTACCTGGCTGCCGCGGACTACCAACTACTGGCCGACCAGGCCCGACGCATCGAGCAGTTGACCCGGCGCAGCCAGGATCTGCAGTTTCAGCGCCACGTCACCACGCCCGAGGAAGAGAACCCATTTCAGGGATCCATCGGCCTTGCCATCCTCTCGCGTGAGCCGTGGGAATCGGTTTACTCCGCATGGATCAATCACGAAGTCAGCCGTCGCAACGCGCCGCCGGAAACCCGCCCCCCGCGCACCGTGTGCATCCGCCTGGGCTGGGCGTGCGGCTACGAATCACTCAAACCCTGGCGACGCGAACCGATCGGCCCCGGGCGCAACGACGGTTGGTTCGCCAACCGCGCTTCGGTGGCGCAGGCGTTGACCGCCATTCTGCTCGACGATTGGCGAGAGATATTGCAGGGACTGCCTGTGGAGTTTCATCTTGAACGCATGTGTCCCGGCGGCCGCCACACCTGCGTGGGCAAAGCCGGTCCCGCCTGGAAGAAACCCGCGCGGGCCGGTCTCGGCACACCGCCCCCGCACGCGATTGGTCTGCTGTTCGATCGCCTGACGTACCTGGATGTTGCCGCGGCCTCGGATCACACACCGCGTCTGCAACTGTCGGACGATTTAGCGCCAAGGTCCATCGACTGGTGTGTGGTGACCCGGGCGGACATGGCTGACTGGGGCTTCACGGAGCACTGCCAGGTCAAGGATCTTCCGATGTGGACCGCGCCCGGCCATGTTGTGCCGGACAGTTTGAGTCATCTGGTCGTGTTGGATGATGACGGGCAGGAGCAGGACGCCTCGCATCCCGGCGGCTGGTTGTATGAACTGCTGCACCAGGGCAAAGATAAGCCGGTCAAGGCAAAACCATTACCCATGTTTCGCCTGCGCAGGAACGATCCGCAACATTCCCTGCTGGATCTTCGCACAGCGGCGGTGGATCTATTGCTGGACTTGTTGGCGCAGAAGATGAGCTGATCGAAGCGGCGCGTCACGCCGGCTTCTCGGAGGTTTGAGCATGGCTGAGCAATACCTGATATGCGAGCAGTTGCGGGATCTGATCTACAGCCTGCACGCCCTGGGCGAAACCGATTGGAGCCAAATCATCCGCACCGCGGACGACAAGTGGTCCGGCTCCACCAGTCGTTTGAACGCAAAGAGCGCCTCTGACGGCAGCTTCGAGCATCTATGCCGTCAGTACGGCTGGAGCGCCAGTCTCTCCCCGCGCCGCCCCAAGGGAGAAACTCACAATCTGTGCGACATTCTCTGGGGCCTCTGGCGCTACCGCGATCCGCTCAAGCACCAGTCACCGCAGCGGACCATCGCCGAGCAGCAGGCTGCCCCGGCCTACGACTTCGCCGACCAGCAGGTCCAATATCTGCTCGGAGCGCACAGCGAGCAGAAAGCGCAGCAACTGCTCGACTCGCTGACCAACAGCCTCACCGATGGCTTGCGGGCCAAGCAGGTCAGCCTCAACAGCGACACGCCATACCAGTTCTTCTGGCTGGTCACCAACGGCCGGCCGACCGCCTCCGCACTGCGGGCCGCTGACCGTGCGTGGTGGGGGCCGATCCGTCACGGCCCGTCCGCGCTGTACACCGCCATCTTCATGCAGTGGCCGTACTACCTTGATCTGCCTATGCCGATCCTGCAGTGGTTGGTTCGCGACGCGGAAAAGAATGATCTGGTGCTGCTGGGCAGGACTGAGCCGCACATCATGTCCGTTCACCTGGCCCCCGAGGCGCCGGTGACGCAGGAGTTGATCGAGGTGGCCGAGCTGCGCACGCAGCGTAACACGCGCATCGAGGTCAATGCGCCGCAAAAGGCAGCCGTCGAATTCGACGTGGACCTGAAGCTGGTCTCAGAGAACGCCCGCCAGCAACTGCTGACCCGGAGTCGTGAGTTGAAGGCCGAGATCACGCTGAAGCAGAAAGTGTTGGAGACGGTGCAATCCCGCCTGCAGGATGCCGAGTATGTCGCCGATCAGCCCCGTGAACCTTTGTACCTGTATCCGGGACTCAAGGGGCAATTGCCTTTCGCTCTGCAGCGCCTGTTGATCGAGTGGTCCGATCAGCCTGAGAGCCTGCGGGCCCTGCGCTATGTTCGGCTGCGTTTGGACCGAGACGCCGAATCTTCTGTGCTGGCGCGGGTGATTGGTAGTCCCGAGGTGCACGTGCTGACGACCGATGCCGCACTGGGCGATGCGCCGGCTGGAGGTGCGGGGCTGGCGTTGCGCGAGTATCGGCCGCACGGAGCCCTGGTCTGTTTTGATCTGCTGCCGATCTGGGCTGCGTGGGGTTTGCACCTGTTTGTGCCCAGCGGCCGATTCCTGCGTCTGTATCCCCGCTTCCATCCTACGCAACTGGCGGCGCAGAAACTCGCCCACGCCCTGCAAGTACCCTTGTCCGCCACGAACGATGGAGCATCCGGGCCCCAAAATCAGGCGGGCGTTCTCTTGTTTCAATCCGACATGGAAGGACACCTGACCGCCTGCCGATTCCCGCTGTCTGCGATGCGACCGCTGACTGAAAGTTTTGAATGGAATTGCGCGGTTGACGTTGTTCCCCACGTTGCGGATGTCGCCGAGCACCACGCCTCCGCTGCCGGCGCCGCGGTGTTGAACGCCGTTGGCCGCTCCCTGGTGCAGAATGTGCAACAGCACGGCCGCGAACGTCTGCGTCTTCGCCGCAAGGGGTTGTCGGACCGATTGAAGATCCAGTCCAGGCAGGCTGAACATCGCGACAAAGCGATCGGGCAGTTGGAGAATCTGTCTAAGCAGTTCAATGGGCAACTGTCCTCTATCCAGCAGTTGCTTGATGACTTGGACGGTCAGCGGGACGGTGTTACCGCAGCCATTCAACAAACCAAGCTCGACGTGACTCAGATCCGCGGGCTCAACCAGCGATTGGTGACGCTCAGCGAACAGATGACGCAGCTTCAGGAACGCCTGGCGGCATTGGGTCAGAAGCGCAAGGACTGCGCCCGCCAGGTGCAGGAACTGCTTGGTGGATGAACTGGAGAATTGCTTCGATGCTTTTTCGCAACGACTGGTCACAAATCGATGAAAGCACCCGCTCGCTGCAAGCGACCATGGAAGCCCACGACCGCCGCTGCACCGCGCAGCGCGAGGCGATCACCCACCACATTTCTCCGTGGCGACAACAGCGCGAGCGTGCCCGGGCGGCGGCCTCGGATCTGATGGGCCTGCGGCGATCGCTGCGACAACGCATCGCTGACACGCGCAGACACAATCGGCGTCTGACGCTGCACGCCTGCCGGCAGCATCTTTCCATCAGTCAACTTCAACTGATCCATCGCCTGCTGCGCATTTGGCACGGCGTGCGGCGGAGGGCGGCGGCATGCCGCAAAGCCGTCGTAGCGGGATTGGCTCGCCTGCAACAGTGGACCTTCGGACGTCGGCCGCAGGGGCGAGGTGAGGATGATTCACGACGTGGGAAGGGATGACGCATGGCTGAGCGCGAACATCTCGAACCACGCGGAAGTCTGATCGACCGGTTTGTCATTCCTCTCTGCCTGCTGGGTCTGCTGGCGCTGTTTGCTGCGGCGCTGGCGCTGACTCGATTCAATCCGCTTGCCAGCTTCTGGGAGGGTTTGTTTGAAAGCGCCCGTCTGTACGAAATCTGGCCGATCCTGCTGCTGATCTTCGGCGTTCTGTTTCTGCTGCCCGGCGTGCTGCGTCACGCGCTGACCGGCCGCACCTCGCGGGCGCGCATCAGCACGGCGATGGTCATCATCATGTTTCTGGCTGGATGGCTGATGCTGCTGGAGTGGTCGGCGGATTGGTCGCGGCAGTGGGGCGGAATCATGCTGGCGATACTGGCTGCCTGGGCACTGCTGGTGGCGGCAGCATGGTTAGCGTACTGGGAAGTCTGGCGAAGTTGGCAATGGTCCAACCAGGGTGTGGTCAATCTTGTGTGGCGCATGCTGGCAGACGGGCGGTTCCTCAGTGACCTGCGCCGCCGCCTTGATCGCACATGGTGGCGGCCGTGGGGTAGCGCGCACTGCCTGGAAGTCGTGCAGGCTTACTACGACGCGGCCCAGGAGCGGTTAGTGGCATCGTCGATCAGGCTCGCCATGCCACGGACCGATGCGCCTGACACAGCGAATCAACACCGCCAGGTATTGGAAGCATATCTGAACGCGGCTGAGTCTCTGGTCTGTTATCTGTGCCTGCGGCATCCGCCGCCCGACGACGTGGTGGAGCGGGCGTGGCGCGTGGCGGAGATTCGGCGCGAGATGATCACGGCTGTGCTCTGGGCGCAGCGCTTCGGCTGTGCATCGCAGCAGTCGCTGCCAGTACAGGACTGGATTGAGGAGTTTGCGCGACTGGCTGGAACCGTGCGTCCTTGCTTTGCCCAATTCATGTGCGCCATGTTCACCCTGGGCGCCGGCGCAACGCAGGAAGACGTTCGCCCGGTCCTTCGCAGCACGCTCGCTGCTTTTCAGCAGGTCGTCAGCGAAGCCTCCCAGCCCGGTCAATTCGCCCACGCCGACGTTTTGTCGGAGTTGTGTGCCTGCGCCTGGCTCGTATTCGGTTCGCGGGCTGTGCCGGGTCAGCCGTGCTTTGATTTGTGGATGGGCATGCGCGGCATTCAGGGTGCGGGCTTGACGGTGACCGCATTGCCCGAGCAGGGCGCGGTGACGTTGACGCATGCGGCGGCCGCGGTGATCTGCGGTGATCTGTACCGGGATTGGTCCCACCTGACACAACCGCACTGGCGGGAAGGCCTGGAAGGAAGGCAATCGCATTCGATCGATTTACTGCATCGGTTTCTGCCGCCACCGCTTGGCCGGGCCGGCAATGATTTGCCGCTGTTGGATCAGCCGAGTCAGCATTTACTGCGGCGAACGCGGGGCATTTCCAGTTGGCCCTATCCGGAAGTCTGCCGTTGTGGGCGAGTGTGGGCGACGGGGAGTGCGATGTTTCTGCCGCTGGCGTTGCTGATGGTCGTCGGCCTGCTTGCGGTTTGTCCGAACATGTCCGGCAACTGGGGCTGGAACAGCATCGATCGCGTCGCCGATCGCCGGCCGGGCCGTGACTACCGCGCTGCCCAGGCGGTGGCACTGGCACAGTCAGGCGATTGGTTAGCGATTGGCAGTGCCGATGAGGGTTTGACGCTGATGTACGCGCCCAGCCGAATTCCGCGCGATCGCGTGTTCAACCAGCCGATTCTGGACGTCACAGCGGTCGAGGCCGGTGGCTTTCTGGCACTGGGCCAGGACTGGTCGATCGCGCAGATCGGCACACCCGTGCAGCACGGCAATCCGATTCAGACCGCGACATGGCTGCCGAAGCCGGAGCATCCCTGGCTGCCGATCCAGTCCAGCCGGATCGGGCAACAGATTCTCGTCAACGAACTTGACGACGACGGCTGGCTACTCGCCATCCGGGGCATGGGGGTGACCCGTTATCTCATTCACCAGCAGAACGGGCGCGTCATCCGTGAGCGATCGTGGCAGTTGACGTCATGGTCGGACGTGCCGCTGGAACAGGCGGCGCTGACAGCCGACGGCGTGTGGATGGCGCTGACAGGCGGCGGCATTGGTTTTGCCGATCGCGCGACGCTGCTGTATGTGCCCGGCCGCAGCATCAGGACGCCGCCGATTGTGTCTCTCGATGCCGACCCACGGGATTGTTCGGCAACAGCCGTGGACCAGCGAGGCGGCATGTGGCTGCACTCGCGCAACGATCAGGGATGGTGCGGACCGTACTTCGGGCATGTGGCCCAGACTGCAGCTCGTCTGCGTGCCGTGGATGACGTGACCGACGTGGGACTGACGCCGAATGCCGCGTGGTTCGGCACGGACTACGGACTGTTTTGTTACGACCGCGTTGGCCGGCGAATCAGTTCGGTCATCAGAGACGAGTCCGTCATCGCCATCGCCCAGCCACCGAATGCGGAGCGGGCATCAGCCGTGCTGGTGGCCACCAACAAGCAACTCGTGCGGGTGGCGCAGCCGGATGCGGCCGGTACGTGTCAACAGTCGCGCCTGGTCAGTGGCAGCATCGCCGAGATGGGACTTAGCGATAACGGCCTCCTGTGCGTCTACAGCACCATCGAACCTTCCGGCGCCAGGCAACTGGGCGTCATTCCCGCGCCGATGCAAGGCGACCCCGCGGCTGTGACAATCATCCCGGATCAGCCCTGGTCGCACGAGGCCGAGTCACTACAGGTCGTAGGCATTCGTTCGATCGGCGGCAGGCTGTTGTTCGCCACTACCACCGGCGCGTTCATCTACGATCCGCAAGCTCACAGCTACGAGGACTGCTCCACGGCCCAGTTTGCTCAGCGCACCGCAAACGCCCAGAACGCATTCGGTCCGCAGATCGAACAGATCCAGCGTCCGCTGGCCAGCATGGATCGACTGGGCCCCAGTGATACGAGCGTTCTGCTGATGGCTGAGAACGGGCGGCCGTTCGTGTTGGGAAAAACACCACAACAAAAATCCACCTTCTGGGTCGCCCTGGATCCCTTCGTCAACAGTCACCCGGACGACCTGGCTGAGTGGGGCGGCCATTTCTACGGCCTGGAGAAGCCGGGTGTGGTGTATGAATATCATTTCCCTGAAACCTGGAACTCGCCGCGACGATTCTGCACCGGCCAGGCCGATGTGTTGCAGACCGCAACGCCCGGCGATCAACACGCACTCGGTGATCTGGCGGCCACGATCGAAGGCGACTATCGCCTGGCATTCCTGCATGGCGATCGAGTTATTACCTATGATTCGCAAACAGCCGCTATCCAGCAGTCGTCGTTGCCGTCGCAGGTTCTCAGCGACCACATCACGCAGATTCGCCTTGCTGAGAACGATCAACTCTATCTGCTCGATGACGGTCGTGTCGTCGCGGACGAATCGCGCACGATCTTCGGCCAAGGTGTATTGGACGCCACGCTGGATGACATGACTGCACTGGCCAGCAACCTTGACGGCGTGCTCATCGCTGACAACACCGGGCAGATCTGGGCGTACGACTGGCCGACCGGTTCGTGGAACACGTTCGGGCCGCGTGTGATGACCAATGCCCTGACGCCCGACACGATCACGGATATGCAGTCGATTGGCGACAGTCTGCTTGTTCGCACTCGGTCGGGCCAGGTGCTCTTCGGCCAAAGTCGATGGTCGGCGATTCCTGAAGTACGACAGTGGGCGGCTGCATCCGACAGCCGTCGCGTGTGGTTCCTGGGCGACAACGATGTCACCCGCTGCACGGTGGCGTCGCAACTGAGCCAATCGGATTGGCCCAGGACTTCATTCAGTCGCGGCGCGGGCATGCGATCGTTCATCGCCGGAGCCGCCTATGCCTGGCCCGTCGGCAAAACCGTCATCTTCCTGACCGCCGGTGGTGAAATGGGCCGCTATGATCCAGCCACCGACAACTGGGAACCATTGCCCGGCATTGCGACCACAGCCATCAGCCAGTTTGTCAGCGACGAAAATCATCTCTACGTGCTGGATCAACAGCGCATACGGTGCATTGGGCGGGATCTGTCGGTGCGTGGCTCGGTGATGCTGCCCTTCGGCGTGGTGGGGACTTGCATGCAGTTGGAAGGTGCGACGCTGAAGGTGGCTTTCGTGGAAAACGGCCGGCCGGTGGTGTGGGAATTACCCGCTGATTCTCTGGACGAATCGCAAAAGCACGAGCGTCGGCGCGGCGGCAACGACTGTCCCGCGACCTTCGACATGGCCGATGTCGTCTGGGCGCAGGCCAAAGGCGCAGATCTGTTCATGCTGGATGCCCGTGGTAGTTGCGTGTCATACAACACGGATCGTGGTGCGTGGACGCAATGGTCCACCGCCGATGTCGGTCAGTCACTCTACGGTTGGATGCCGGAGCAAGACGGCTCAGGCATGCGTCTGCTGCTGGCCACCGCCGAACGAACCACACGGATCGTGCGCCTGATCGATGGCCAGGTGCGCGTACAGCAGGAACTGGCGATGCTGCCGCAGGAGATCCCTGCCTGGCTGGAGCGTCTGGCGGACCAGCAGGAGCAATTCGCCCGCCGCGTCCCGGCCATGAGTCAAAGCCTGAGCCAATCGATCCACATGCTGCACCTGGCGGCGCAGCGCTACCGCGATCAGATCATCAGACCGCACGACGGAATCCTGGCCCAGACGGATCAATTGCAGATCGAGCGTAGGGCCGGCCGAACCGAGTACCGCATCAAGGACGGCGGCAACTGGTCAACGGCGTCATGGCGTCACGGGACGTTCCTGCACGATCGAGCGGATGACGTGGCATGGGCGCCTTCAGGTAATCTCTGGGTTTTGCAGGATGGCCGACTGCGTTGCCTGCGGACCGACAAGAGTCGGGATGGTCTGACATTGACGGATCAAACCCTGGCCCTGTCGCGCAGCGTGCAGCAGATCGACACACTGCCGGGCGGGCGCATCGGCGCGGAGTTGATCGACCGTGAGCGCATGGAGTTGGATGAATCACACGAACGCTTGCTTGAATGGAGTCCCGTTACCGAGCCGGTGATTCTGGCCACGTCGGACATCGCCGATCAGAAACTGAATTGGTGCTGGTTGTCCGACGGCCGCCTCGCCACAGCCTGGCGATCCGGTACGCCGAACCTGAAGCTATGGAGCCAAGACAACGATTGTCTTGCCATGCAGTCGGTGAGCGACATCGCCATGGACGAGCAGGGCAACCTGCTGCTGATCACCGAGATGGGCCTGATCGTGCGCGACGCCGGCAACTACGCACTCAAGGCGTTGTAT
>CAYYGM010000015.1:0-43586 GCA_964471555.1 uncultured Phycisphaeraceae bacterium | reverse complement strand
GAGGGAAAAATTCGAATGACGAAAATCGAAATTCGAAACAATGACGAATGCTCGAATGACGAAAGTTTCGTCATTCGTCATTCGGACATTGATTCGTCATTCGTATTTCGTCATTCGAATTTCATTCCTTGGGTTCACGAAAATCACGCGGGTTCGAAACTTGCGCCGGGTTCCAGGTCGCAGGCGACGATTTCGCCGTCGGCAAAGTCGGTGGCGCTCTGGCGGGCGTCGGTCAGTTCGCAGACCACCACGGGGCCGCAGGCGATAAAGATCAGGCGGGCCTGTTCATCGCGGCCGACGACCCGGCCCTGCACGCGGCGCGGGCGGCCGAACACCGGCTCGACGAATCGTCCGCCGGCGCCCACAGGGTCCACCCGTTTGGCACGGGCGCGAATCACACCCGTCACACGTCGGCCGATCTCGGCTGCCAACGGTCGGGCGGGTTGCAGATGCAGGCGATACTCCGTGCCGGGCAAGCCTAACTCGATCTGCTGACTGGCGTTGGCAAGCAATGGGCCGGTCGTGGTGGGCAGTGGGGTGGCGGTCATGGTATCCACGCTGGGGTCTCCGGGCTCTCCGGGCGCACAACGGCCGGCAAACCGGCCACCGCCGGACTCATTTCCGGGGGCAGGAGAGAGCGACCACAGGATACCGACCTCGTGGCAATGCGGCGAGTTAGTGGGGCGAGCCGAGTACATACCTCATCGTCGGTAGTTCTCGGTCAATCAGGGCCCGCACATAACTGGCCAATAAACGATTGGCTCGCTGCACCGCCTCGGCGTCGGCCGCGTCCCAGTTTTCACCACGCAGCAGTTGCACGGTGGCGCGGCGGACCCGCCAGGAACCGATCGGCCGCCTGCTGGTCAGACCTCCAGCCCGAGGGTCGAAGCTGTAGGTTTCAGCCTCCGGCAGCACATCGCCGCCGTGCACGTCGCGCTCCAGTTGGGGGCGATAACCGCAGTCGCTCAGCAGCGTCCACTGAAACCGCCCCAGGGCCGGCTCATGCTGATCGTTGCGCAATTGCTCCAGCAGCAGACGCATGGCAGCGAACACACCGGGATGCGGATCGTGATCCGCCAGCAACGCGTTGACCGCATCCGCGGCATACAGGGCGATGCGCTGCTTGCTCAGATCCTTTCGCAGGTGCAGGCAGTCATCGAGCAGATCCCACTCGGTGATGGTGGCCAGATCGTGCGTCGGCCGGGTGCTCGCCACCACCTGCCCGACGGTCAGCAGTTCGATACCGCCGCTGAAGCGCTGGATGCTGGAGGGCGACATCCGCTTGGACCCCTTGGCCAGCCCGCGCTGCTTGCCGTGCTGTTCGGTCAGCAGCACGACGATCTGGCTGGACTGCGACCAGTCCAGGTGCCGGATGCAGATGGCCGTGTCCTTGAGGCGTGGCATGGGGGCATGGTAACAGGGAGTAGGCAGTAGGCAGTAGGGGGGAAGGCAGAAGGCGGAGGGCGGAAGGATGGACCAGCCGCGAGCGCAAGCGAGCGGTATGTAGCCGCCCCGCTCGCTTGCACTCGCGGCTGGTTTAAACTGAATACCATCAAGGTTCAACAAACGTGCAGCGCACGAGATGCGCGCTGCACGCTTGAATTTCAACCCTACTGCCTACTGCCTACTGCCTACTCCCTATTTCCCCGTCCGCGTCAGCTTGGCCAAGGGTTCAAACTTCCAGAGCTGATGATCCACCAGGCGTTTGCGTTCGCCGGTTTCCTTGTCGATGTACATCGAGTCGGGGCGGTGGCACTGCAGGGCGTAGGCCACGCGCGGCTCGCTGGTGTGGTTGGGGCCTGAGCCATGCACCGTCCAGCGGGTGAAGGCCACCGCGTCGCCAGCCCGCATGCGCAGGGGCAGGCAGGTCATGGGATCGACCTCGACCTGGCGATGGACGTCGCCATCGTCACTGGTGCGCGATTGCAATTGACCTTTCAGGTGCGAGCGGGGCACGATTTGCAGGCAGCCGTTTTCGGGCGACATGTCGTTGAGGGCGACCCAGATGTTCAATGAGCTGGAGCCGGGCACGTGCTCGGTGTAGTTGTTGTCCTGGTGGAAGTGGAACGTCCCGCCGCCGCCGCCGGCCTTGATGGCGGTGAAGGGGCTGTACATGATGGCCTGGCCTTCCAGCAGTTGCGAGGCGATCTGCAGAATCTCCGACCCATGGATCAGTGCGTGCAGCTTGGAGCCTTCGAGGTACTGAGCTGACTGGCGCAGCTTGTCGGCGGTGCCCGAGGCGTGGGCCAACTGCTGGCGGGTCAGGCCGTGGGCGACGCAGACGACTTCGATCACTTCCTCGCGCAGGGCGGCGGCATCCTCGCTGCTGATCAGGCCGCCGATGTAGAGGTAGCCTTCATTTTTGTAGAATTGAACTTCCGAAGGGCACAATTGAATGGGCCGCACAACGGGTTCCAGGGCGACGGGCATGGCTGTTCCTTTCCAGAAATTGGCGATGGTGTCCCCATTATGTCCTACACCCGTGGTGGAAGGGTATGGACCTTGCGGGCAAAGTTTTGCACAATAACGGCAGAAGGCGGCAGGGTGCCACGGCCGCGCGTCGGCCGTGCGAAGCACCATGCACACCCGCACGCGGGTGTGGCACCCGAGCACCCTGGGTGAACCACGACTGGAAGGCTCCCCATGAGCGATGAACTGATCTTCATGCACGGCGGACGCATCCCGCGCTGCGTGGTCACGCTGGCCAAGCGGTTCAACTACCACCTGCTGCAGATGTCCGCTTCGGGCGGGCTGAACCTGTGGCGGGACGGGCAGTTGACGGCACTGGTCGGGCCGCACGTCTGGCTGTGTCATCCGGGGCCGTGGTACCGGTTTCAGGAGACGCCGCGCGGTCAGCCGTGGAACCATCGCTACCTGGCGTTCACCGGGGCGCTGGCGTTGCAGTGGGAATCGAGCGGGTTGCTCAGCGCGCAGCCGCAGGCTTTGCCGCCCGGTCAGGTGCGTTCGTGGGCGAGGCGATTTGATCGTCTGATCGAGCAGTCGCAGCGCGGTGATCGCTGGTCGCGTCTGCGCGGGATCAATCTGCTGGAGGGCATGTTGATCGATCTGGCGGAGCAGCGAGACAGTTCACTGCACGATCCGCCAGCCTGGTTAAATCGCGTGCTGGAGCGATTGCGCGAGACGCAGGAGCCGGACTATCGCATGATCGCCGCGGACCAGAGCATGTCGCTTTCCGCCCTGCAGCGCCGCTTCCGCAGCGCCACCGGGCTGTCACTACACGCATACCGCCTGCAACACCGCATCGCCACTGCCCGTCGCCTGCTGGGAGAAACGGATTTCTCCATCAAGCAGATCGCCCAGGAATTGGGCTATCGCGACGTGTTCTACTTCACCCGCCAGTTCAAGCAGCACGTGGGTGTGGCCCCGGGACGTTTTCGCCAGTCGCGGGAGAGGATGGGCGAGTGAAGAGGAAGAGGGCTACTGCACGGCCATTTCCAGGTTTTTTTCGTAGTCTTCGATGGTGAAGGAGCGGGCGGAGCCGTCGATGCAGGCGGCGTTGATGGCGCCGGGATTGTGCCAGTCGGGCATGGCATCGAACAGCAGGATGAGCGTGGAGGGTTTGGCTTCCAGCAGGCGTTTGTTCATGAAGCTGCGCTCGGGGTGGTCGATGTCCACGGTGATGAAGTCGCGGATTTCGTAGCTGGTGCCGAACTCTTCGGCGGTGCCGTCGTTGTCAGCGGGGCAGTTGAAGATGCGTTGGTCGTGGACGTAGGGCACCAGCAGGGCGTCCCAGGTGTAGATCGATTCCTCGTCCGGCCCGTAGCCGTCGTTGTCGGAGGCGTACTGGTACATGCACTCCATGAGTTGGCGCAGGTTGGACAGACAGCGGGCGTGCTCCTGGCTGCGGCGGACCTTGGCCAGGGTGGCCAGGATCAGGCCCATGAGCACGGCAATGATGGCGATGGTGATCAGCAACTCAATGAGCGTAAAACCGCGAAAGCGGCGGCGGCGGTCGGGATGGTCCTGGGGACTGCTCATCATGGTGCCAACGTTGACTACCGAGATTTTATTACATTGTCGGCAGGAACGTGGCATCGGACAGGCAGAGTGATCCAGGAGCGCGAGCCGATGATGTGGATGGATGGTGTTGAGACAGTGCCGGTCGATAGTCACGCAGCCTTCCGCGGCGCGTTCGAGTTGACCGCACCGGCCCAGGTCGAGGTCCGCCACCTGGGTGCGTCGTGGTACGTCATCCGGCTGGATGGCCGGCTTCTGGCCGAGGGGCCTCCGCGCTTCACGCCAGCCTGTCCGCAGTATCAAACCAACCGCGTCGAGTTGGCGGCCGGGCGACATGTGCTGGCGGTGCAGGTGCATCACGAGGGCGTCACCACGCGCCTGCTCGAACAGATGCCGCCGTTTCTGCACTGCGTGGTCATGGCGGCCGGCCGACCGCTGCCGGTGCGTTGGAAGGCGCAGCACCTGGCGGGCTACGCATCGCAAGTGCGGCGGATCAGTCCGATCCTGGGCTGGGTGGAGTGGTGCGACACGCGGGCAAATCCCGCGGACTGGCAGCAGTGCGATTTCGACGACAGCGCATGGAAAGTGCCGGTCGAGACGACCACGCAACTGGGCGACATGACGGCCCTGGATTGCGGTGCGACGTTGTTTGAGCCCCACAACCTCACGCCGCTGGCCAAGGGGCCGTTGGCGGAAGTGTTCGGTTATGAGCGCGACGACATCTCAACGCGCTTCTTCCTGCGCGATCTGACCTGCGACAAACTGCCGGCCGAGGGGCAATGGCGGCGTTACGACCTGGGCCGCATGCGGCTGGGGCGGCCGCGCTTCGTGCTCGATTTGCCGGCCGGGGCGGTGGTGGAGTTTGCCTGCTGCGAGAGTCTGTCACACGGGCGGGTCGGGCCGTGGTATTCGCTGTCACTGGGCCCCACGTGCACGCTCGATCATTACATCGCTCGCGGCGGGCGACAGGAGTTCATGCCCCTGACCCCCAAGGGCGGGCGCTTCCTGGAAGTGCATGTGCTGGCGCCGCCGGACCAGGTGCAATTCGTCAGCGAGCAGTTTGTGGAGCGCGCCTATCACGGCCGGCCGCAGGGTGAGTTCGAGTGCGAAGATCCATTGCTCAATCGCATCTGGTCGGCGGGCATCGAAACCTATCGCGCCTGTGCTGAGGATGCCCTGGTTGACTGTCCCACCCGCGAGCGCGGGCAGTGGGCGGGCGACGTGGTGAGCGTGGGCCTGGACATCGCGGCGGCAGGGTACGGCGACCTGCGTCTGGCGCGGCGAGCTTTGTTGCAATGCGGACAATGTGCCCGCGAAGACGGCCTGGTGGCGGGATTGTGTCCCGGCAGCGTTCATCACATGTCCACCTATGCCGCCCAATGGATCAGCGCGGCCGTCCATTACTGGGAATTGACCGGCGACCTGGACCTGTTGCGGCAACTGCGCCCGTTTGCGGATCGCAACATCGAAGCCTTCGAGAAGTTCAATAGCGATGACGGCCTGCGCGACGAGATCGGCTGGGGCTTCGTCGATTGGGGCTACGTGCGCGGCGATGATCCCACGGACATGTCGCTGAACCTGCACTACCTGGCGGCGTTGCGCGACATGCAGCGATGGTGCCGGGCCCTGGACGATGCGGACGGCGACGGGCGGTATCAGAAGCTTGAAAAGAAGATGCACGCGGTCATCAGCGCCTGGCTGCAGCGCCGTCGCATCGGTGAGCGGCCGGACTGGGAACAGATCGGTTACCACCGCGCGGTGCTGGCGATGCGGCAGGGATACTTCACTGAGCGCGATGCAATCCAGGGCCTCGAGTTCATCAAGCGCCATCTGTTGAACTGTTTTCCCAACGATCCAGCCGCGCCGCGCCTGGCCCATCCCGGGCTGTGCGAGAAGCGATTGATCACGCCGTATTTCGCCCATTACGTGTTTCCGTTGCTGATCGAGCGCGGGCAGATGGATTTCGTGCTCGATCAGTACCGCACCTGCTGGGGCTGGATGCTCGACGGCGGTTTCACCACGTTGCTGGAGGTGTTCGACACGCGCTGGTCGCATTGTCACCAGTGGTCGGGCTGTCCGACCTGGCAGTTGAGCCGATACGTGCTGGGACTGAACCCGCGCCACGACCTGCGGCCGCGGCACTACGAACTATGCCTGACCCCCGGAAGTTTGCAGCATGCCCGTGGGCGCGTGCCGTTGCCGGAGGGCGGAGAGATTGCGATCAATTGGCGGCGCACAGGCGCGGAACGCATCGAGTATGCCATCGAATCCCCGGCTCCGTTGACGTTGTCGGTGGCGGGCGGTGAGTTGAATATCGAAGGCAAGTGCAGGCTGAATCTGTCGCTGCGGGGTGCGACGTGGATCGTGGCGGGTTGATTACGCCGCCCAGGCCCGCAGCGGCAGCAAGGCGTCGGCCACACGCCAGCGCAACTGGTCCAGCACGTTCTGGCCTTCCTCGTGTTTCTTGAGGTTGCGCCGCTCCTGCGGATCGTTGAGCAGATCGTAGAGGCCGATGCACTGGCGATGGTGGCGGTCGAAGATGATCTTGTAGCGCTCGGTTTCCAGCATGAGCCGATCGTTGAATTCACTCAAGGCGCTGTCGCCGGGATGCTCGGGCAGCACCTTCTGGCCGTACAGCAAAGGCAGCAGGGAGCGGCCGGCGGTTTCGGTGGATAGATCGCAGCCGGCCAGGGCGGCGCAGGTGGGGGCGAAATCGACGGTGCTGTAGAGGCCGGACTCCACTTCCTGTGGGATCAGTTGCTGATCTTCGGGGAACGTGGGGGCAGCGATGATCAGCGGGGTGGCCGTCGCGCCCCAGAGGAAACTGCGCCGCCCGATCAGGCCGTGCTCGCCTAACAGGTAGCCGTGATCGGAGCCGAGCACGGTCCAGGTGCGTGAACGATCGGGGCGATTGTCGATCGCTGCGCTGAGTTTGCCGACGATCTGGTCGAGCATGGCGACGCGGCCGAGATAGTCCGCCCGGATGCGCTGCACGAAATAGGATTCGAGCCGCTGCAGCATGACGCGCGGATAAGCGGGCTCCGCCAATGCGTCGAGCGTGGCCAGCGAAGCGGGCGCGAACTTGCCGCCCACTTGTTTGACATCGACCGCGTTTTCGAATGCCGCCGGCGGAGGCAGATCGTTGCCGGGCCCGCTGAAGACCACGATCAATGCCCAGGGTTTGTCGGTGGGCAGTGCGTCGATCGCTTGGAGCGCCGCCTCACCGATGTAGCCGTCGATGTCCTGGTCGATGTCGAGTATCAATCGCGTCGGCTCGAAGGGTCCGGTGCGCAGGCGGCTTTTGCGCTGTTCAACAATGGCGGGGCCGATGCCGGCATCGAGCATGGCCTTGAAGTATTCACAATGCGGCGGGTTCAGTTGATCGAGGTCCGCCACGGTCACCGACTTGTGCAAAGCTTCGCGGAACAGGTCGACCTGTCCCACGCCCACCACGCTGAACCCCCCGGCCCGCAGGCGCGAGGGCAGCGAATCGCCCAGCGGCTGTGTCCGCGGCGTCTGACCGGGGCGCGGCCGGGCCAGTTGCGTGGCGCTGCGATCGTAGAGCTGGCCGTGCTGCCGGGCATGCAGACCGGTGAGCAGACTGACGCGGCCGCCGGGGTCTGCCGGGCAGGCGCTGGTGGCCTCCAGGCGCAGCCCGCGCTGGGCCAGGGCCAGCATTTTGGGCGTGGGCAGGGGCCAGGCCTGCTCGTCCGCCAGGGCATCGCTGCGCAGGCCGCGTGTGACGATCAGCAGTAGGTTGCGTTGAGCCGACACGAAGGGTTTATCGGCTGAATCGAGGGATATAGTAATTGAACCGCCAAGACGCCAAGAGCGCCAAGCAAAGGCAAATGAGATGGCCGCAAAAAGGCGCAAAAGGCGCAAATAACAACGAGAATTCTCATCGCTCTTTTTTTGCGTCTCATGCGCCCTTTTGCGGCCAAGTATCATGTTTTCCTGGCGCTCTTGGCGTCTTGGCGGTTCAACTCTTGCGCCCTCAGGGCAACGCACGGGCAAAGCATTACACTATGCCCTCATGTCCGGCGATTCACACGTGACCGACTTATGCGGACGTTTGTTCGCCCACCCCGCGGCCGTGGTGCAGGCGGTGACCCATGCCATCGGCGGGCGCTATCGCATCGAGCCGCACTCGCACCGCGATGTGTTGCAGTTCGACCTGTTCGAGCACTGCGCCGGCCGGGCCTATATCGATCAACGCTGGCACGACCTGGCCGGCATCAGCACCCTGGTTGCTTATCCGGGCATGGAGCACGGCTACGAGCTGACCTGCGGCCGGGTGTACAACGTCAAGCTCCAGGTCCGCCGCACCTGGCCGGCATTGCGCAGCCGACCGTGGTCTACCGTGTGTCTGGATATCGACGGCGGGCAGACCATTGGTTCATCGCTGCGGGTGGTGACGAGATTGGGGTTAGCCAATCCCACGCCGCCGGCGTTGATGCTGACGCGGCTGGCGGAAGTGCTGTGTCTCTGGCCGCGCGGGGATGGACAGGGTGAAAGCGCCCCGCTGATCGTGGGCGATGAGTTGGAAGTGACCATGGCCCGGGCGGTGGACCTGATCGAGCATCGCCTGCACGATCCGCCCAGCGTGCAGCAACTGGCCAACGTGGCTGCCTACTCCACCCGCCACTTCACCCGCCGCTTTCATGCCCTGTTCGGCTGCACTCCGCACGCCTACATCACCGCCCGCCGCTTCAGCGTGGCCCGCCAACGCCTGATCGAGGACCGCCGCAACATCAGCGTCCTGGCCGGCGACCTGGGCTTCAGCTCCGTCTCCGCTTTCAGCCGCTGGTTCACCAAACAGTCCGGCGTCAGCCCCAGCGACTTCCGCGAAGATCCGAGCATCATGTGAGTCGGCCGCGTCCCGTTGCGCTAAGCAGCCCGTCCGCTTCCTCTATCGCCGCCGATGCTGGCGAATCGTAAGCTATTGAACATGGAAACACGCGATATCGGCATCGTAATGAACGGCGTCACCGGACGCATGGGCACCAACCAGCATCTGCTGCGCTCCATCCTGGCCATCATCAAGCAGGGCGGCGTGCGCATCAATCCGGATTTGACGCTCATGCCAAAACCCATCCTCACCGGGCGCAACAGCAACAAGCTGGCGAGCCTGGCTGAAGGTTTGGCGGTGCGCGAGATTGGACAGAAGCTTCCTTACACCACCGACCTTCCGGGGGCCTTGGCGGGTAAGCACGGCGAGTGTGACATCTTCTTCGATGCTTCCGACACGCTGCGCCGCGTGGAGTTCGTGCAGATGGCGGTCGAAGCGGGGCGGCACATCTATTGCGAAAAACCGACCGCCACCAACACGGCTGACGCACTGAAGCTGGCCAAGCTGGTGGAAAACGCCAAACTGAAAAACGGCGTGGTGCAGGACAAACTCTGGCTGCCGAGCTTCCGCAAGCTGGCCATGCTGCGCGAACTGGGCTTCTTCGAGAAGATCCTCTCCGTGCGCGGGCAGTTCGGCTACTGGGTGTTCACCGGGCTCGACCTCGATCAGCCCGCCCAGCGCCCAAGCTGGAACTACCGGGCCAAGGACGGCGGCGGCATCATCATCGATATGTTCTGCCACTGGCAGTACGTGATCAGCAATCTCTTCGGCCCCATCAAATCCCTGGTCGCCTACGGCAGCACCGACCTGCCCAAGCGCCGCGATGAGCAGGGCGAGATCTACAACGCGGATGCCGACGACTCGGCTTACGCCATCTTCGTGCTGGAAGACGGCACGGTGTGCCAGTTCAACAGTTCCTGGTGCACGCGGGTGCGGCGTGATGACCTGCTGACCGTGCAGGTCGATGGCACCAAAGGCTCCGCGGTGGCGGGCCTGCGCGACGTGGTGGTGCAGTCCGCGGCCGAAACGCCGAAACCCGTGTGGAACCCTGATATCCCACAACCGATCGACTTCTACCGGGGGTGGCAGACGGTGCCGGACAACATTGAATACGACAACGCCTTCAAGGTGCAGTGGGAATTGTTCCTGCGTCACGTGGCGTTGGATGAGCCGTTCCGCTGGTCACTGCGCGAGGGCGCCAAGGGCGTGCAGTTGGCGGAGCTGGGCATGCAGAGCTGGCGCGAAAAGAAATGGCTCGATGTGCCGGCACTGTAAAACCAATTGAACCGCAGAGACGCAGAGGACGCGGAGGAAGGCAATAGTAGAAATACCCGCAAAAAGGCTCAAAAAACGCAAAAATAAGGCTTGAATTTCACCCTCTTTTGCGACTTCTGCGCCTTATTGCGGCCAATGTATTTTCTTCTTGCCTTCCTCTGCGTCCTTCGCGTCTCTGCGGTTCAACACATTTCAAGGCAAGCCGTAGATGACGGGCGCTTGCTCGTCGTCGGCGAGGTTGGCTGCTGCGCCGCCGCATTGCATGTTGGTGGTGTTGAAGACCAGGCCGCGCTCGCGGCGGGCTTGGGCGTGGCCGTCCATGAACTGTACGCTGGTGGTGTCGTCGTGGCGATAGTGGGCGTAGCCGGAGCGGACGGGGACGCGGTTGTAGAGGATGTAGTGGCCTTCGTTGAAGGTGGAGCCGAAGTCGAAGTGGATGGCGTCGGCGAAGACGAAGACTTCGCTGGCGCGGCCGGCAAAGTCGGTGCTGCGCTGCGGGCCGTCCGCCAGGTGCAGGTTGTAGCCGTAGCTGGCAGCATGGCGATCGAACTTGGGAAAGTAATTGGCTTCGTCGTAGGGGAAGCTGGGACAGTTGAACACGTCGTCGTCGGTGGTCAGGTAGTAGGCCAGCACGGCTTTGGACTTATCCAGCGGGCGATTGGTGCCGCTGCCGGGGCCGCCGAGTTCGAATCCGAACCACCAGCGTCGGCCGGTGGGATCGGTTTGAAAGTAGGGCCAGAACGTCTCGTTGTTTTCCGCCAGGTACTGCGTCTGGGCCGCGGCCAGTTGATGCAGATTGCTCAGGCAGACCGACTGCCTTCCCGTGCGGCGGGCCGATGCCAGGGCGGGCATGAGCAGGCCCAGCAGCAGGGCGATGACGCTGATGACCACGAGCAACTCGATCAGGGTGAAGGCGAGGGATGAGGAATTTGCGATTTTAGATTTGCGAGCGCATCCCATATTGCGGTAACGGGTGCCACGGCCGCGCGTCGGCCGTGCAATGGACCTAGCACTGCCGCACGCGACAGTGGCACCCAACCGCAATTTGTAAATCACAAATCTCATCGCTGTTTCCTGCGGATCAACGTCAGCAAACCAAGGCCCAACAGGCATGCAGCGCCCGGCTCGGGCACGAACACAGCAAAGGAATCGAAGGTCACGTCGGCGGTGACGCTTGATGAGCCGAACGTCCAGCCGTCCTGCCAGAGCAGAATGCTGAAGGCGTCCAGGTCGAAGTTGGCGCTGCCGGGCAGGTCGAACTGAATGGTGGTGATGTCGCCGTCGAGTCCGCCGAGGCCGGCTTCGCCTTCGTTGTTGATCGTCAGCGCTGAGCCGTTCTGGTCAAGCGTGAGCGTGACGCGGCGTGAGCCGGCATCGTAAGAAAACGCGGCAGTGAGCAGTGTGTCGCGGGGCAGATCCGCTTCGCCTGGGCCGTTGAGGGCGGACTCCAGACTGGTGGGATAGTGCAGGCCGGCAAAGGCATCGGTCAGCGGATCGCTGTCGTCGGACTCCATGATCAGCGGCTGCACGTTGGGGCTGGGAAAGAACGTGGAAAGGTTGGGGAAGTAATCCACGCTGGCCACGTCGAAGCAGTCGTCGCTGGTGTAATCGGAAGCGCTGCCGGTGCGGTCGAGGCCGGTGCTGGCGCTGTTGATCAGGCCGAAGGAGATCTGGGCGTAGCCGAAGGGATCAGCGTAGAAGTTGGCCGAGTGGATGTTGAAGCTGGTTGTGAAGCTGAACGAGTCACCCTGCGTCAGATGCGTACTGCCGGGCAGCAGCCATTGCATGCGCGAGGTTGGCAACAATGTGTCGTAAGCTGCGGTCAATGATTGATCGGCCGAGTTGAACGTGAAGCGCGAGCCATCGCCGACCACCGATGCCCGGGCCCCAGCCACCGGGTCATCCGCAAAGTTTTCGCTCAGCAGCGGTGTCGCCGCCGAAGCCCACGATGCAGCTAAGACCAGAACCACAGGAATGTAACGAACCATCTCTCGCAACCTTTCCAGCCCGATTCGCGCGGGCCCATCCCCTTGAACACGTCGATCGACACGTGTCCTCGTGGGGGACTGCCGTCGAAGCGGCCAACCGGTGCGGGAGTGCATTCGCCAAGGGGAAGCGGATACGAACCTGCCCGGGCGTCCTTGTGTGAAACCGCGAGGACACACCTGGCTCCCACAGGCAGGTCTTCCGGCTCAGGGCGTGCTCCCGTTCGCCTTCCCGCATTGGCCCATTGCAGGCTCAAGCAGTGGCTTATTGAACGGGACGCTTCCCCCATCTGTGGACTTGTGGCTCACTGGCCACAACTTCCGGGGGGGCCCATCACGGCGGCGCGTCCGCGGAGGAATTCCCCATCGGCTCAAGAGCTTCCGGGGGCACCTCGCTTCCCTTTTCACCCCCAGGTCGTTGTGCGGCTCCAAGGCCTGTCACAACTTCCGGGGGCACCTGTCGAAGTCGCCGCCCAGCATACCGCCGCCCGACGATCCGTCAACCGCCGCCTTCAGGCTTGCCAGCGATCTGCCGATTCGTACAATGGAGCGTCTTGCCCCGGCAACGGGCAAGCCCTGCGGGTGTAGCTCAGTGGTAGAGCGTCACGTTGCCAACGTGAATGTCGAGGGTTCAAGTCCCTTCACCCGCTTTTGATTGCCTCTTCCGTCCGGGATCCACAAGTGGATTGGGGCGACACGTCTGGTTGCAGATTGGCCGTGTTTTCAGATGTGTGCCGGCGACGTGTCGGCGGCTCATTCAGCGGCGCGACAGGCCGCGGTCGCCTCGCGTCCATTGCTGCCGGTATGCAGAACGGTCAGGGCGAAAACTATTCCTTGCTGCGGGCATCAAGCGCGGCTTCGATTGATTGGGCTACCTGCTGCGCCATGTATTCGTAGCCCTCTTTGTGGAAATGCACGTCTTCCTTGATCTGATATTCATCCACCTTGGGCAGGATGTAGCTGTACAGATCGTCCACCGATACTCCGTTGTCCGCCATGACCTTCAGGGCAATATCGTTGTATTTGGGCGCATCGCTGGGGACGCGCCGATACGGCGTGGCCCGGACGTTCTCGGGCACCGGCGTGGTGGTGGCGAAGATCACCGTCGCCCCGGTTTTCTTCAGGCGATCAACCAGTTTCTTCATGTTTGATTCGTAGGCGTCCGGCGGAACGTTCTGCTTGTCATCTTTCAGGTACTTCAGATCGTGCAGTCCGAAATTGAAGTGAATGACGTCCCAGGGTTTGTCGCCCAGCCATGCTTCGAGATGAATCACACCCGAGCGGGTCGAGCCGCAATTGGTCGGCGGCCGATGAACGTTCGCTTTGTCCTTCAGCAACTCACGCACCGGCAGCGTGTACCCCATCGAAATCGAATCGCCGATCAGCAACACCCGCGGCAGACCTTCCACGTCTTCGATCTGCTCCAGGGACGGCATCTTCGGCTTCTCTTGCTGATCCTCATCTTTGTTGTCCTCGGCCGCCAACAGCGACACGGCCAGCAAAGACATCATCGTTGCGATCAGGCACCATTGAAATTTGGATCTATTCATGGCGACTCACTTTCGTCCTAAGAGTCAAGAGGATATCTGCTGTCGAGTACTCACCGGTTCAGGGGAGACGAAACAATATAATACATAATTCAACTTCAAGTAAATACATTATTGGTCGAATAAACGGAAAAAAGTTTGGGGGCGTAGGGCGGGGCCGAACGTTGAAATTGCTGGTTCATGGATTATGTGTACTTGAATCTGATTCTGCATATGGATGTTTCATTGGCGCTTGTTTCGAAATAAACATAACTTAATTAATAATTTATTGGTTAATTGCGGCTGTCGCATTTCATCCTCGAATAGTGCCAGGGGGGATGGGGAGGTGTTGGGTCTTGACGCCGCTGTGAGGCTGCCCTATATTTGAATCTAAATTAATACATTTTGCGTCCTTGTCTCGCGACATATTGCCGGTGCTTGCGATCTCGGGCATCATGCCTCAGTCTTCTGCGGTATCCCTCTGGTTCTTCCAGGTGAACGGAAGGAGTAGGTTTTGAGTCAAATCGTCAAGTTGTTTTTGCTTGCACTTGTGCTTGTTTCGCCATGGGCTCGGGCGGGCGAGCCAGAGCTTGTGATTCATCGTCTGACGCCCACTCCCCTGTTCCCCAATCAGCAGCCGCTGCGGCAGGTGGCCAACATGGAGGTGACCAATTTCACCTCCAGCCCACTTGACGTGCAGTTGGCGCTCCAGGTTGATGGCGTGCCGGCCGAGGTTCAGGATGTGTCGGTTGAGCCGGGCAATTCCATGGTGAGGTTGCTGGTGCCGGAGATTGACCACGCCTCGCAGTTGACCCTCGAAGCGACGGCGAAAGAGGGCGGCCGCACGCTTGCCAGCTATTCGCAACAGTGGCAGCCGCAACGCAAGTGGAAGGTATTCATTGTTCGTTCTTCGCACGAAGACATCGGCTACGAGGGTTATATCTTTGATAAACAGCACGAGATCGCCAATTTCATCGATCTGGGCAGGCATTTGAGCGGGCCGGCGGACAGCATCGGTTCCTATCATTACCTGCTCGAGACCCTGCTGTTTCAGAATTACTATCAGGCGGAGCGATCAGAAGCGGCCTGGCGGCAGATTGTCGAAGATGATCTGAAAACGGGGCGCATGGAATTGGATGGGGCGCCCAACGGTCTGCATTCACAGTGGCTGGATTACGAGCCGCTGGCCCGCATGACATACCCCGCGCGGCGATGGACCCGTGATCGGTTTGGTCTGGATCTGAAGACCTTTCTGCTGGTGGACAATCCCAGCATGTCCTGGTCGGGCGCGCAAGTGCTGGCGGATGCGGGTTTTCGTTATCTGGTCCGGTTCGGCCAACCCTGGCGCACGGGAGGCCACAATGACTATGCGACCACGCAATTGCCAGCCTTGTTCTGGTGGCAGGGACCGGACGGTCACAGCCGGATTCTCTATGCCTGGCGCTCGCACTACGGCCTGAGTTTCTGGTATGGGCAGCCGGACGGCGGCGGCGGCGTGGACGAATTGTTGCCGCTGGCCGAGCAGAACGTCACGCGCGAATTGCAGGCGATCGAAAGCGGACAGTCGCTTGGACCATACCCATACGATGCGGTGCTCGTGCCATCCTACAGTGATCACGAAGTTCCGCACTTCGACGGACGGGCTCTGCGCAACTGGCAGAAGCAGTACCGCTATCCGGAGATTCGCGTCTCAGGCCCGGAAGCATTTATGTCATATATTGAACAGAATGATGGCGATAAGCTGCCGACGCTTTCGGGTGAGTTGAACAATTTTTCAGCCGACTATGCCACGATCGATCCGATGGGGCAGGGAAGAGTCCGCCGCGCTGCGCGACTGTTGCCTTTGGCGGAAGGGCTGGCTGCGGTGGTCAGCAGCATGGATCCGGGCTTTTCCTCGCTGGGAAGTGTGGAGAAGCGGGCGTACGAACACATGTTCAATTACGTGGAGCACAGTTGGCCGACGTCGCCGCGCATCAACCCATACCACGTGTTCAACTCGCAATGGAAAACCCAGGAATCGCAACGGGCGCTGTCCGGTGCTGAGCAGGCATATCACGCGTCTTTTGAAGCACTTTGCAAGAAGATCGCCACGCAGGGCGACAGCATCGTGGTGTTCAATCCCCTGGCACATGCCCGCAGTGATCTGGTTGAGGTTGACTTGCCGCCATCCCAATCCATGCCCGGGGGCCTGGTGGATGCGGTGACGGGGCAGCGGATGCTGTTTCAGGTTAGCGGCGAGAATCAACTGTCGTTCATCGTACATGATGTGCCGGCCTTCGGGTACAAGACTTTTCGTATAACGTCATCAGTTGCCGATGGGGCGACCCATGCAGAATCTGCCCACGAGGGGGCCGGCGACCTGGCAGCAGGCGAGGATGAGATATCCAATCAATTTTATCGCATCCGCTTTGATCGCCAGACCGGCAACGTCATCAGTATCTATGATAAAGAACTCGACAAAGAGTTGGTTGATGCCTCCGGGCAGCAGTTCAATCAGTTGCTGCGCTACACCACATCAGAACGCGAGTCGGACGACGGTGTCACGCAAACAGCCAGGAACGTGTTGAGCTGTGAAAGTGTCGCCGGGCCGGTGCAGGCTGCTTACTCGGTGCTGATCGACGATGCGACCGGCACGGGGGCGATGATACGCCAGACGGTGATTCTTTACCGGGGACTGAAGCGTATCGATGTGGTCAACGATCTGAAGCATGTGGCGATCATGCACTCTGAAGATCACCGCGTCCGTTACAAGGAGAACATCTATTACGCATTCCCTTACCTCATGGACCGGTTTCAGGCCCGAGTGGAATATCCGGGTGGCGTGGTGCGGCCGTATGACGATCAACTGCGCTGGGGATCGCACGACTACCTGTGCGCCAATCGCTGGGTCGATCTGAACGATGGCTCGTTCGGCATCACGATGGCGCCTTGGAACGCTGCGATCGTTAACTTCGGGGAAATCCGATACAACAAGTTTGCCATCGACTACAAGCCCACCCAGCCTCGCCTTTACAGTCACGCTTTATCCAACCGCATGGCCGGCTTGCTGACCAACAGCCCGAAGGAGTGCAACGCCACGCTGCGTTACTCCTTCACTTCGTATGCCGGGCCCTGGAGCAGCGGTGAAGCTTCTGATTTCGGCTGGTCGATCGCCAGTCCGCTGGAAGCCGAGGTAATTGCCGGTGGACAAACAGGCGAGTTGCCCGAGAGTGACAGTTTTCTGGCTGTGGATGCACCCAACGTGCAACTGGTCACGCTGAAGCATTCGGAGCATCCCGGGCGCGGCTGGGTGTTCCGATTGGTGGAAACCAGCGGCAAGTCATGCCGGGTCACGGTTCAATTGCCCACGTTTCCCATCACGGGGGCGGTGCGGACCGATCTGGTTGAAAATGATCAAGAGTTGCTACCGGTGACGAATCGAAGCGTCAGTTTGCAGATGGGGCCGTATTCATTTGCGACGGTGCGTGTTTTTGCAGATGAGCCGCAGCCGGATGCGGTTGATGGTATTCGCGCGGAATCAGTCACGGATCAGGGTCTGATTCTGCACTGGGACAAGGTTGGGCCGAATGTGGCAGCCTATGACGTTTATCGATCGGAAGACCCCGATGCCCCGCCCACAGCCGACACGCTGATCGGGCGCACCACGGATGATCATTATCGTGATGAGGGGTTGAAGCTGGCCACGAACTACAGCTATTACGTGGCGGGGGTCACATCCGCCAACACGCAGGGGGCGTGTTCGCCACGGTTTGACGTGCAGACAGCGACGCAGAACGTCTCGCCGCCGGGCGTGGTACGTGAGCCCGGGGTGGTTCACCAGGCGTTGGATCGCATTGATCTGTATTGGTTGCGTAATTCTGAGCCGGACCTGGCGCGTTATCAGGTGTACCGGGCCGATGGCGAGGTGGTTGATCCGCAGCGGGCTCAACTGGTGGGCACGGTGAAGCAGACGGATCGTTTCCTTCAGGTCTTCCGCGATGAGCATGTCAGCCCCGGAGCGAGCTACGTGTACTGGGTGTACCCGGAGGATTGGGCGGGCAATGTTCAGCGCACCTCGCCGGCGGTGCGGGTGCAGATGGCAGAGCCTTGAATCCGGGGATCAGCACGTTAGTTTTTAAATAATTGATTAAAAATAATATATAAAAATGATGCCCACATCCAAGAGGGTTTTGCCCGACACTTGCAAGTTGCTGTTGACTTGGAATACAAAGAGATACATAATACATATTAAATTAGATACATTTGTCCGGTGGTTGGTCGAGTCGCCGGGGTTGGTGAAAGGAGATTGCAATGCAACGAATGCGGGCCTTCACGCTCATCGAGCTGTTGGTGGTCATCTCGATCATTGCCCTTCTGGTCAGCATTCTGCTGCCCGCCCTCAAGAACGCCCGCAAGTCGGCTGTGGGGGTGTACTGCGCCAACAATCTCAAGAACATCGGCATGGGCATGGGGGCATATGTCAGCGATGAGCCGAAGCAACCCAAGTGGTGGATGAAGGCTCCTTCCGGCAATCCCTTCAGGTTATTCGACGACAATGCGAAGCGTTACAAGTGGTGGGTTGGTCTGGGCTTCGTGTCGCACTATGTCGAGCCGCACACTTTCTACGACCCGGAGTATGATCAATATCGCGATTACGAGGCGTTCAAGGATGAATGGATCTCCGATACGCCGCCGATTTCGGGCGGGTACACCGCCAACTGTTTTGCCACTGGCAGTGTCGATGAAGATGGTTACCGCGATACCGGCACCTACGGCCAACGCATCATCACCGACGTAAACATGGGGCCCATGGCCATCGGCAGTTGCGTCGGCGGCTGGCCCAACTCCGGTTTCGGCCTGCTCAGCTCACGCGAGGAACAGCACATCGACGCTTTCAATGTCCTGTACGGCGACAGCTCGGTGGTGCGTGTCTCGCGCAGTACGGCGATGGAACAATACCTGGATGGCGTGGCTTTCTACGGGAAGATCATCGACCTGCGCTACATTGACCGCCAACGCCAGAAATGAGGACGATGCCGCGTCGTGCAACACCTGCAAGAACTCATCGCGCGGATTCCAGCCCTTCAGTCCTGCGCGGTGGATGTGCAGCGTGCGTTCGACCTGCTGCATCGCACCTATCAATCCGGCGGCAAGCTTCTGCTGTGCGGCAACGGCGGCAGCAGCGCTGATGCCGAGCACTGGTCGGGTGAGCTGCTCAAGCAATTCGTGATGCCGCGTCCGCTGGGGCCCCAAGCCCGGGGGCGCCTGCCGCAGGCACTGGCGGACAAGCTGCAATGGGGACTGGCGGCGATTCCACTTTCCGGGTTTCACAGCCTGCAATCGGCCTTCGGCAACGATGCGGACCCGCTTTATTGCTACGCCCAGTTGACGTGGGTGCTGGGCAACCCCGGTGATACGCTGGTGGCCCTGAGCACGTCGGGCAATTCGAGCAACGTCTGTCTGGCGGCTGAAACAGCCAAAGCACGGGGCATGACCGTGCTGGCGCTGACCGGTAAGAGCGGCGGGCGGTTGTTGAACCTGGCGGATGTCTGCGTGCGAGCCCCGGCCACGCGTGTGCACGAGGTGCAGGAGTATCACCTGCCGATTTACCATTGCCTCTCGCTGATGCTGGAGCAAGCGTTTGCGGGATCGGCGGGCGTCGGCGAGTTGGATGGTGTAGCCGAGGCGGCTGCGCGGGGCACGGCGCCGTGATGCCGGCTGAGGGCGACGGCGTGAAACTTGCCACAAGGAGTAACGGATGACGGGATTGGATTACCTGGTGGTCGGTATCTACGCCATCGGCCTGTTGGTGGTGGGTTTCATCTTCACCAACAAGATGAAGAACTCCTCGGACATGTTCGCGGCCGGCAATCAGTCGCCGTGGTGGGTGGCGGGTTTGTCGGGCTACATGACCATGTTCTCAGCCGCGACGTTCGTCGTGTGGGGCGGCATCTCGTATCGCATCGGTCTGATCGGTATCAGCATTCAGGTGTGCACAGCGATCGGCGTGCTGCTGGCGGGGATTTTTTTAGCAGCAAGGTGGCGGCGCTTCGGCGTGGCGACGCCGGCGGAGTATTTTGAGCTGCGCTTCGGCAAGGCGGCGTTCCGTTTTTACACCGTGGTCAACGTGCTGGCCAAAATCGTCTCCACCGCGGTGGGGCTGTATTCGCTGGGCATTCTGGTTTCCACGCTGACGCCTCTTCCGGAGGGCATGCCGTTCCGCTCCGAGGTCACGGGGCATCTGTCGCACGAGTGGGCGATTCTGATCTGCGGATTGATCGTGGTGATCTACACCGTGGCTGGGGGCTTGTGGGCGGTGCTGATGAATGACGTGCTGCAGTTCCTGGTGCTGACGCTGGCGGTGGTGTTCGTGGTGCCGCTGCTGTGGGTGCAGGTGGGAAGCTGGTCGAACCTGATGGCTGCTTTGCCGGACGGATTTCTTTCGCCGGTGACGCAGGAGTACACGTGGGTGTTCCTGATCGCGTGGATCGGCATCCAGTTCACCAGCGTGGGCGGTGAATGGGCGTTCGTGCAACGATTTTTGTGCGTGCCCACCGCCAAGGATGCCACCAAGGGCGCGCTGCTGTTCGGGTTGTTGTACGTGGTGAGCCCGTGGGTGTGGATGGCGCCGCCGATTCTTTATCGCGCGATCAACCCCAACGCCGACCCGGAAGAGGCGTACTTCCGCGCCTGCATGTCAGCCTTGCCGATGGGCATGCTGGGGCTGATCCTGGTGGCGATGTTCTCCGCCACGGCCAGCTCGTTGAGCGCGCAACTGAACGTCTTCTCCGGCGTGTTGACGCACGACATCTACAATCGCATCTTCCGGCCCAAAGCGTCCGATGCGCACCTGGTGTTCATGGGCCGCGTCATCACGCTGGGGTTGGGAGCGGTCATCATCGCCGGGGCCTTCGGCGTCACCGGGCGCGGGGCGGAGCATGTGGCGGTGAATGTGGCAGCCTTGCTGATCAGTCCGCTGATGCTGCCGACGATCTGGGGCATGTTCTCGCGCCGCATCGGGGCCTCGGCGGTGGCGTGGTCGGTGATCGCAGGCTTTTCGTGCAGCGCGCTGATCAGCTTCGGTTTTGCCAAAGGCGGATGGTTCGACGGCGCCTCGGCGCTGCAATCGTTGACGGCGTGGATTCAAGCGCATTACCAGGGCGTGGAGAAAAGCGCCAGCGTACTGGTGCCGCTGCTGGTGCTGGGCGTGCTGGAGTTGAAGGGCTCGGGTGTGACAGCCAACAGCGGGTGGGAGCGGCTGCATCAGCACTGGCATCGCCCGCAGGAAGGCGTCGCGCCCATTGCTTCCGATCTGCCGATCAAGATCGTGATCTGGTCGCTGATTGTGCTGGCGGTGATGGTGGGGGGGCTGGCCTTCTTCAATCGGGGACAGTGGCACGTGCTGGTGACGTTCGCGCTGCTGCTGGCTGTGACAGCCGTGTTGACCTGGTTGGGGCGGCGGTTGCTGGTTTAGCGCGTTGGCCGCATCACGCATCACTGCGGCCGAAGGCGATGATCTGGCCGCGCTGAATCAACGTCTTCTGCAGTTTCCCCACATCGATCGCGGCCGCGGTCGTCCCGCCCTTGTGCGCCATCGCAGCAGCCAGGCCGGCCGCCTGACCCGTGGCCATCCACACCGGCTCCATGCGCAGCACGCTGAAGGCGATGTGTGTGGCGCTCATGCCCACGGGCACCAGCAGGTTGTCGATCTCCTGCGGCAGCATGGCGCGGTAAGGCACCTGGCCCGGTTGCGCGGGGCCGGCCGCCTTGTCGGGGAACCACAGCACGCCCTCCATCCAGCCATCCACCGCGGCGGAGCGATGCTGACAGGGATGGATGTCGAAGCTGTGCTCAGCGACGGCGATCGAATCGTCATGGCGCGGCGTGATGGTTTTGCCCGGCGCGATGGTGTAGTCGTGCTGGGTCAGCGTGATGCGCCCGATGATGCGCCTCGCCTGACGGATGTAGAGTTGAAACGGTTGATGGCCGTTGTCGGGATATTCGTCTTTGCAGAAGTGCCAGCGATTGAATTCCTGGCGGAATGCGGCCGGCACGCGCGGATCGTTCTGCATGAAGTAGATCAGGCCATGAGCGTGCAGACGGTGATGCGCGATGATCGGCTTGCGTTGTTCGGGCGTTGCTTCGCAGTAGTCCCAATTGCCGCCCGACAGGTTGAAGCTGGTCAGTCCCTCGATCTGGCCGTTGGCGTCAATCTTGCGATTGGGCAGGACGTTGGTCATGGTCACGTCCTCCATGCTGCGGACGCGGCCGGTCTCGATGTCTTGGATCAGAGGCAGAAAATCAGGCAGCACATCGCTGTAATCGCGGGGCTTGTCGACGTGGACCTGATTGTTCGGATCGTCGGTGAGCGTGTGACGGAAGCAGAAGGCCTGGATGCCGCGATGGGCCTGGCCGGTGCTGGCGGGCAGGAGCTTGCCTTTTTTCCAGTCGAAGTAGGTGACGCCGGCCAGCGATTCGTCGAATTCATCTTTGCCTTCGCGGCCCACTCGCGCCGGAACGCCGGCCATGGCAGCAAGGTCGGCTTCATAACTGGCATCGATGAAAGTGGTGGCTGAGTAGATGGTTTCAACGCCGTCTGCCGCGCGGCAGGTGAGCGAAGCAATGCGGCGTGCCGGGCCTGCCTGCACCGACACGATCTGTTGTTCGAGCAGCAGCGTCAGATGATCCTGCTCATCGATCATCTGCCGCAGGATCAGCCCGGCCACGTGCGGCTCGTACCACCAGCCCTCCTGGCAGAGGCGAAAGGCATCGCTCTTTGGGCCGTGGGTTTGCAGATAGTATTCGCGCACGCGGCGCACGAACTCGAGCATGATGCCGCCGAAGGCCTCACGGCGGACGGCGTCGGTGGTGCACAGGCCGCTGGCGGTCATGCCGCCGATGTAGCGACTGGAACAGATCAGCAGAGTGCGGCAGCCTTCACGGGCGGCTGCCAGTGCGGCCGTGATGCCGCCGGGTGTGGCTTCGTAAACGATGACATCGAAATCAGTCATGGGTTTCATACGCTGCGGGAAGTGGAGGTGTCACGGTGCGGACCACGATGTTGGGTTCTCGAACTGGTTCACGGTGATGCGGGCGCTGCTTCTGGTTGAAAATGCAGGCTGCGAAACTGGACAGATCCTGCAAGTTTTCACCGGTTGCAACGCGAACAATTCGGGTTGAATGTCCGTTGTGTTTGAGCACTTCAGCGTGATATTCGTCCTTGATCGCATCGAGCCACCAAGGCGGCAGATAACGGGCCAGCGATCCCAGGATGATCAACTGCGGACTGAAGATATCGCCCAGCATGGCGCAGGCCCGGCCGGTCCAGCGCGCGGAAGCGGCAAGCACTGCGCGGGCTTGTGAATCGCCCTGGTTTGACAGCGCCAGCAATTGTTCGACTGGAACGGGATCGGCAAAGCGGCCGGGAAACAGGTGCTGCGCCAACAGGGCGATGCCTTTGCCGGAGCAGAACGATTCGGCGCAACCGGGTTTGCCGAAGAGGTCCGGGCCGTTCTCCGCCAGGCGGATGTGCCCGATCTCCGGTGTCTGGCCGGTCGGGCCGCGCAGGATGCGTCCATCGATCATGATGCCGGCCCCGAAGCCGGTGCCGCAGGTCAGGTAGATCGCATGGGTGGCGCCGCGAGCTGCGCCCCACAGATGTTCAGCCAGCAGGCAGGCGACGGCATCGTGCTCGACGGTTACCGACAAGTGCAGGCGGTGACGCAATGCGTTGCTGAGGTCGATGCTTTTCCAGCCGGGCAGATGAGGCGGTCCCAACACAAGGCCGCGCCGGGTGTCCAGTGGGCCGCCGACGCTGATGCCCAGTTGGCTGATCTGGTCGTGTCGGATTAACAGTTCGTTGGCGTGGATGCAGAAATCATCGAGCATGGCTTCGGGACCGCGCTGCACAGCCGAAGCCCATTGTCTGCGTTCGAGAATAGCGCCGGTCGATGTGCCGACGATGGCGGAGGAATGGGTGCCGCCGATATTCCATCCCAGGTACTTGATGTCAGCACCGGTTGAGGCCGGCGGAACTTCAGGCATGGCTGTGGCCCCCGCGATGCGTGCGATTCGCTGTAGGGATCATCTGGAACTTTCCTTCATCCCACCCTATTCCCGGCAGCAGCAGGCGGCCGCCGCGGATTTGTCATAAAAAGAAACATTTAGACGACAAAACGGGTCTTCGAAGCAGGAGATTTTACCCGTAATCTGCCGACTTTGATAAGCTATTATAACATAATAAAACATAGGTGACCCGCCAGTTGAAAATATTGTTGTAAATTTATTAAATAAATGATTTTACGACATATTTTATCTGTGATAATTCCGCGAAAAAACATCGTTTTGCGCCCAGTTTGCCCCAGCGGGGGATTGACATATGTAGCTTACATGATACATTTAGGTGGAAATGACTTCGGGTCAAGCTCAATCCGGCTTGTTTGGGTCATCTGATTGTTCTCAATCTCGCTGTTGCCGCGCTCTGCGGGCGGCGTTGTCTGAATGCAACCGGTCGTCGGGCAGCAGTTCGATTCGTCAAGGATCGTCTTGAGCGAATCTGTTCATCCTGATTTTCGTCAGCGATCACTGCGTAGGAGAAAGACAATGAAGAAGACGCAAGTTTGGGTGGCGACGCTGATCATGGCCAGCGTCAGCGGTATGTCGCAAGCAGCCACGCTGGTTTCATCCGGCAACTGGAGCGATGGTGCCGTCTGGGGCGGCACTGTACCCAGCAACGAAGCGGTCACCGCCGGCAGCGGCCTGACGTTAACACTCGACAGTGCGGTGCCCAGCATCACCTACCTGACCCTGGCGCCCTCCACTGGTACGTCGGTGTGGCTGATCAACAGCGGCGCGAGCCTGACCACCACCAGTTCCACCAGCGAGCGCTCGCTGACCCTCGGCAGTTCCCGCACCGCCACCATCACACAGACCGGCGGCACTATCAACGCATCCAGCGGCGGTATGTATATGGCCTACACCGGCACCGGTTTCGTCGGCACGACCACGTACGACATTTCCGGCGGCTCGCTGGCGGTCGGCCTCGATTCCTCGGACAGCACGTTCAGCAACCTCGGCATCGTCATCGCACGCCAGGGCAGCAGTGCTGTCAACATTTCCGGCACGGGCGCCGTCACCACCACCGGCGCCGTGCTCATGGGCGAACTCGGCGTTTCGACCGCTTCCATCAGCGCCACGCTCACCGTGGCTGACAGCGGTTCGCTGATCGGCGACATGGGCCTGGAGTCCGGCCTGGCCTCGACCAATCTGATCGACAGCACCATCACCGTCAGCGGCGGTTCGATCAGCACCGGCACCGATGTCAACAGCGGTTCATGGCGCTTGAGCCGCGGCGACGGCTCGACCACGCTCTTCACCCAATCCGGCGGCACAGTGACCATCGGCAACGATACCGATGACAGCACCGATGACAGCCTCTACCTCGGCTACGGCGCAGGACAGGCCACTTACAACTTCACCGGCGGCACGATGAGCGCTGATGACTATCTCGAAGTCGGCCGCACCGGCACGGGCAACTTCACCATCTCCGGCTCGGCGGTGGCCAATTGCTCCTACTTCCGCACCGGCTCGCAGAGTTCGGCAGTAGGCACGTCCAACATCAACGGCGGCACCATCAACGCCGACTATTCCGTCGTCGTCGGCGTCACCAGCGCTGCAACGGGTTCTGTCACGCAAACCGCAGGCGCGGTGAACGTCGGGGTTGGCGGCGTCTTGATCTCCGGCACGAGCACGGCTGGGACCGCCAGCTACGTCATCTCCGGTGGTTCACTGCAATCGCAAGGCGCTTTGGGCCTCGGCCTGGGGGTCAGCGGTGAGCTCAACATCACCAGCAGCACCGCGGACGTTTCTTTCGGGGCTTATCAGTTCGGCGCCAATGCCCAACTGTCCGCCGTCAGCGGCTCGGGCATCGCCATCACCTCCAACACCGGCGTAAGCACCGTCAACGGCAACATCCTGGGCATGACCGATGCCGGCGTCAGCAGCAGTGACCTGGCGGGGTTGGCCAATCTGACGTTGACCTTCGCGGGCGGCACGGTGGCGAACGTGGCGGACCTCGGCGGCGTGGAAGTGGCTGGCGAAGATATGGGCGCGGTGTTGGCGGGCTTGACGGATAACTTCGCCCTGGCTGGTCTGGAGATCGGCAACGGGTCCGAGGTGGGCGCCATCAAGCTGATTGACCTGGTGGACAATTCGCTCGGCGGCGGCAACGAGGCCCTTTACGTGCAGAACCTGGTGGTCACCGACGGCAGCGTCGTGGATCTGAACGGGTTGAACCTGTATTACCTGACTGGAAACATCGCCACATCAGCGACGTTCCTCAACGGCACGCCCACACTGATTCCCGAGCCGGCCTCGATTGCGCTGATGCTTATGGGCGCGAGCATGTGCCTGTGGCGCGGCCGATACGCATGATATTTGCCGGGGTTTTGTTGACCGTTTCGTTCTGACAATTGACCGCATTCACTGATAAGGAGAACGAACATGACGAGATGGCAAACCTGGTTGGTGACGCTGATGATCGCCGGCGTCAGTGGTGTGTCGCAAGCCGCCACGCTGACCGCCTCGGGCAATTGGAGCGTCGGCGCCAATTGGGACACACTCAACGTCCCCAGTGCTGAAAGTGTTACCGTCGGAGCGAATCTCTCGGTTACGCTCGACAGCGTGGTGCCCGACATCACCTACATCACCATGGGCCCCTCGACGGGCACCGCCACGTGGCTGATCAATAGCGGCGCCAGCCTGACCACCACCAGTTCCACCAGCGAGCGCTCGCTGACGCTGGGCAGCTCGCGCACCGTCAACGTCACGCAGACCGGCGGCGCCATCAACGCCACCACCGGCGGCATGTTCATGGCCTACACCGGCACCGGTTTCGTCGGCACGACCACGTACGACATTTCCGGCGGCACGCTGGATGTCGGCCTCGATTCTTCTGATGGAATCTACAGCAACCTCGGCATCATCATCGGACGCCAGGGCAGCAGTTCCATGAGCATCACCGGCTCGGCTGCCGTCACCACGGACGGCACGGTGTACCTGGGTTTGCTGGGCGTCTCGACGGCCTCCATCAGCACCTCGCTCACCGTGGCTGACAGCGCTTCGCTGACCAGTGACCGGGGTTTGGAATCCGGCCTGGCTTCGACCAACGTGATCGACACCACCATCACCGTCAGCGGCGGCTCGATCACCACCGGCTCTGAGGACTACAGCGGCGACTGGCGACTCAGCCGCGGCAACGGTTCGACCACCACCGTCAACCATTCCGGCGGCACCATCACCATCGGCAACGACACCGATGACAGCACGGACGACAGCCTCTACCTCGGCTACGTAAGCGGTCAGGCAACTTACAACTTCTCAGGCGGTATGTTGACCGTGGGTGACGTCTTTGATGTCGGCCGCACCGGCACCGGTAACTTCACCATGTCCGGCTCGGCGGAAGCTACGGTTAACGACTTCCGCACCGGTTCGCAGAGCACGGCGGTGGGCACGTCCAACATCAATGGCGGCAAGATCACTGCGAACAACTCCGTGGTCGTCGGCGTCACCAGCGCGGCCACCGGCACCGTGACCCAGACGGCCGGCGAAGTGTATGCCGGGGCGGGCGGCGTGTTGATCTCCGGCGACGTCGCGGCCGGCACCGGCACGTACAACATCTCCGGCGGCATCCTCGGCACGCTCGGCACACTATCCCTGGGCCAGGGTGTCAGCGGTACGTTGAACGTCATCGGCTCCGTTGCCACCATCGGCGTCAGCGGTTACGCGCAGGATGCCAACGGCAGTCTCAACTTCACCGCCGACGCCAACGGTGTTACCACGATTCAGGTTGACGGCGATGTGGCCCTCGGCGGCCAGCTCAGTGTGGACCTTGGCGCCCTGACGGCCAAGCCCTACGCCATCAAGCTGATCGACAACATGGGCGTCAATGCGGTCAGCGGTGTGTTCGCCAACGCCACCGAAGGCGACAACTTCGGCGTCTATGAACTGACGTACCTCTACGACAGCGGCGACAGCTACGCCAACGATGTGGCCCTGGTGCTGCATCCCGGTGACGCCAACGCCGACGGCATGGTCAACCTGGCGGACCTGCAGATTCTCGGCGACAACTGGCAGTCCACCAGTGCCGACTGGTCCACGGCGGACTTTACCTTCGATGGCTCGGTCAACCTGGCGGACCTGCAGATCCTGGGCGACAACTGGGGCTATGGCACCACGCCTGACCTTGCGTTCGAACAGGCGCTGGCCTTGGCGGGTGTTGTGATTCCCGAGCCGACCGGCTTCGCCCTGGCGATGATGGGCTGCGGGCTGCTGCTGATGCGTGGTCGCGGCCGGTCGTAAAGCCAGCCCCTGGGGGAGTGAACTTGGGTAAGAAACCAGCCGGACAAAGGCTGGGGCACCGCCCCTGAATGCTCCCAATCAATATGGCCCCGTATTGTTAGCTTGACGATACAATTTAATGTAGACAGTACATAACAACTATCTTATACTTGAAGCCATGGACGAGTCTTCGGTGCTCAACTTGATGCCGCAGTACCAGCGTGTGCGGCTGAAACTGGCAGCTTACCTGGCCAATTTACCGGTCGGCACCCGCATCATGGCTGAGAAGGAACTGGCCGAGCGGTTCAACGTCAGCCGGGTGACTGCCCGCAAGGCTTTGAAGTCGTTCCGTGATGCGGACATTCTCAAATCCTATCCGGGCCGCGGCACTTTCCTGGCCAAGCAATTGAAGGAATCGGAGTCGCTGACCACGCACACCCGGCTGGTGGGTTTGCTGGTGCCGTCGGTCGAAGCGCCCATGATCCCGACCATCGTGCGCGGCGTGGAAGCTGAGGCGTCGCGGCGGCGCTACCAGGTGGTGCTCAGCCACGATCACAACGATCCGGAATTGCAGGTGATCCAGGCCCGCAAAATGCTCGAGTCCCCTGTGGCCGGGATGCTGGTGTACCCGGACCGTTTCGTCACGGATCGGCCGGAGTTTCTGGAGGTGCTCAAGGAGTTCAAGCAGCGAGGCAAGCCGCTGGTGCTGGTCGATCGTTACATTCCACAGATCGACGCGCCCTGCGTGATGACCGACAACGTGCGCGGCATGTTCCAGGTCACCGAGCACCTGATCTGCTCCGGCCGCCGCCGCTTGGCGCTGCTGGGGTTCTGGCCCACCAACACGGTGCACATTGATCGGCGAAAAGGCTTCATCGACGCCTTGCGCGCTTATGGTTTGCCGCCCAAGCCGGTGCTCGAAGCGGACATCGGCGTGGGCAACTTCGAGCGCTCGGCCAAGGAGATCGTCAGTCAGTGGGTCAAGGACAAATCGCCCGACGAGTTGCCCTTCGACAGCATTGCCTGCATGAACGACTACGCAGCGCACGGTGCGTTCCTGGCCTTGCGCGAAGCAGGCGTGCGCGTGCCGGAAGACGTGGCCATGATCGGCTATGACAATATTCAGAGCGAGATGTTCAAGATGCTCGGGCTCGACCTGACCAGCGTGGAGCAGCCTTTGGAGCAGATGGGCGAAGCCGCTGTGACCGCGCTGATCAATTTGATCGAGAACATCCCCAGCACCACCAAGAATCACCACGTGCTGCTGCAGCCCCGGCTTGTCATCCAGACCTCCTGCGGCAGCAACAAGACATTGCATGCGGCTCCCACCGCCTGAACGCGACAGGGATCGATCCAGGTCCGTGACATCACCCGATTCGCCCGTGTTTGCCACATGTTTGCGGTGACGGCCGCAGGCATGTTCAGTTGGGTTCCGCGCCCATTGCACCCGCGGCCGAAGCCGCGCTGATCCAGAGGAATCATGCCATGCACGAAATCGCCTCTCGTCGCACCTTCATCAAGTCGGTCGTTGCTCCCGGCGTTGGTGCTGCCCTGGTCATGTCCAGCCATTCGGCCGCCCGTGCCCAGACGATCGCCGCCGCGGACACCGCCATCACCTTCCCCACCAGGCAGAGCGCCGAAGCCGCATTGATTCCTGCCCATGTGCAGGCGATTCGCACGCTGGGCTATCACCAACCCGGACAGGGCGGCGGCCTGTACGTGTACGCGGGAACCACCATCCCCACCTACGATCCGCCCGGCATTCCACCCATCCCAAGACCAGCTTCGCACTACATCGCGGCGCAGCCCGAAACGGTCGGCGGCACGGTTCGCTACTTCCTGCTGGCGGAAGAAACACCCAACGTGCTGCAGTTCGGCGCGGTCGCTGATGCTCAACAGGACGGCCAATCCAGCGATCCAGCCCGCAAAGGCAGTCCCGCTTTCGACAACACCGAGGCGTTCAATGATGCCTTGAACTTCGGCAAATCAGTGTTCGTGCCGCCCGGCCGGTATTGGATCAACGGCACGGTCAAGATCCTCTTCGACGGCGCGGTCCTCTACGGCACCGGCGCCGGCGGCATCGGTGACGGCGGCAGCGAGCTCTACTTCGGCCCCGGCAAAGCAGACTGCATCCAGGCCGGCGACGGCACGAACCTGCTGCGCTGGTGCAAGATCTTCCGACTCTACCTCGATCCCAGCCAACGCACCGGCGGCAATGCCATCCTCGCTAACTTCAACCACCAGCTCACAATCGAGGAATTGCGCATCAAGAATCCGTACAACGGCATTCGCCTGTTCCGCGGCATCGGGTTCACGCTACGCGATTTGTGGATCAGCGGCATCCGCGCCGGCGACGGCACGCCGCAAGGCCCTGGGGAGATCGGCTACGGCATCAAGTTCTCCGGCGCACCGGAGCTGTACGACGAGAACAACAAGAAGGTCAAGCGCGACTCGCACGTGGTCTTCGTCGAGAACATCAGCTTCGGCGCCGCCAAGCACGAAACGGACCCCACCAACTGGACCGTCGGCCTCTGGTGCGCGGAGAACGCCGCATCCGTCAACGGCGCCACGCTCAAGAACCAGAATGTCCGCCACGCTATCCTCATCAACCGCGCCGAGCACGTTGATCCGAACGATCCGCTCATGGTCCCGCCCGGATATCGCCTGGTCCCCGGCACGCGCACGATCGACGGCAAGGAATACGAGTACGGCTCCAAGCAGTACCCGTCTGAGCCGATGACCGTGCCCGATCTCAACGGCCGCTATCAGGACTTGACGCTGTTCTACGTCGGTGGCGACTACCTCGGCGCCGAGTACGTCTGGAACGACGAAGCGTCCGGTGTCGCCATCTACAACCCGCACTTCTTCCGCTCCTACCAGGGCAACTCCGTTTACATGGGCCCCAACAGCAAGGACATGAGCATCTACGGCGGCCAGGTCATCGGCCCCTACAAACACTGCTTCGACATGAACGGGCACAAGTGGCACATCAGCGGCGTCGCCATCTTCAAGCCATCACTCGATAACGACCGCGAAGCCCACAAGGGCAAGTTCTCCTGCATCCACGTCGGACCCACTTCCGTCGGCGGCGACATCATCAACTGCAAGATCGGCAACGAACCGACAGGCACGCAGGGGCGGGTCAGTGACACCGCCAAGTACGGCATCGACATCGAGCCCGGAGCCCGGAGCACGTGGTATCACGGCAATCGCTTCGACGGCTGCCTTGTGGCCGATGTCAACAACCAGGCCGGCAACCAGACGCGCGCCGGTGAGAATTGGCTTCAGAAAGGATGATTCCCATGAAGAGAGTGTTGCTGTCGATGCTTCTGCTGGCCGGCTGCGGTACGGCCATGGCGAAGGAGCCGCAGATCGAGCAACTGGCCGACCGCATCGAATGCGTCACGTTCCACAGCGTGACGCTCGACCGCGAGATGGCGTTCTGCGTAGTGATGCCGGAGGGCTATGACCCCAAGGGCAAGGATTGGCCGGTGCTGTTCATGCTGCACGGCCTGGGCCGCAACGAGCGCACGCTGGTCGAGGATGACACCACCCGCGACACCCTGCTGGCCGCTCCGTTCGTGACGGTGCTGCCGCGCGGCCGCAACTGCTGGTACATCGATTCTCCGGGATTGCCCAAAGAAAAATACGAGACGTACACCGAAGAGGTGATCAACCTGGCACAGCGGCTCTATCGCATCAGCAGCGAACGCGCCCATCGCGGCATCGGCGGCTGGTCGGCTGGCGGCTACGGCTCGGCCCGCTTCGCGGAACGCCACGCCGATCAGTTTTCAGCTCTGGGCACGATCATCGGGCTGCTCGATTTCCCGCGCAACGACCTGCCCGAGGGCAGCAACTTCAAGGTGCCCACCGATCGCTTCACCGACGACCCCGAAGTCTGGAAGCAGTTCAACCCCATCTACGGCGTTGAAGCGCTCAAGGACACCGCGGTGGTCATCGTCGCTGCTGACCGTGCCACCGATTGCTTGATGAACAAGAATTTCGCCGCCCAACTCGATGCGCTGTCGATTCCCTGCCAGTGGCATCTGATCGAGGGCGCCCACACGTTCGATTCGGTGCGCACGGGCGTCATCGAGGTCGTCAAATTCATGTCACAGAAACTTGTGGACGGATGATTCATGCACATCCATTGCCGCACGATTGACTTTCTGTTGGTCGTCGTCTGTGTGGGTCTTGCCTTTGTCCCATCGGTCAAAGCCCAGGACACGCCGCCGGACGAGCGGATCATCATGATCGGCCACGGTCACATCGATCCCGTGTGGCGCTGGACCAAAGACGAAGGCCGCCAGGCGGTTTTCGCCACGTTCCGCTCCGCGCTGGATCGCATGAACGAGTTCGACGGCGTGACCTTCGTCTCCAGCTCGGCGCAGTTTTACCAGTGGGTGGCTGACGGCGACCCGGAGATGTTCCGCGAGATTCAACAGCGTGTGCAGGAGGGCCGTTGGGAGATCGTCGGCGGCTGGTGGATCGAGCCGGACCTCAACGCGCCGCTGGGTGAATCGCTGGTGCGGCAGGGCTTGTACGGTCAGCAGTTCTTTCAGCAGCACTTCGGCCGCATCGCCGTCACGGGATTCAATCCCGACAGCTTCGGTCATCCCGCGACCTTGCCGCAGATTCTGCGCAAGCAGGGCATGGAGGCGTACTACTTCATGCGTCCCTCGCCCCAGGAAATGCCGCAGTTGCCCGCGCCGCTGTTCCACTGGCAAGCGCCCGACGGTTCGCAGGTGCTCGGCGTGCAGATTCTGCTTTCCTACGGCGGTGAGGAAAGCCGCATCGATCCCCGTATCGCTTTGTGCCGCGAGCGTTACGGCGAAACGTTGCCGGACATTCATCAGTACCCCAACTTTTTCGGCGTCAGCGATCACGGCGGCGGGCCTACTGTTCAGACTATTCAGGCCATCCTCGAGGCTCGCGCGAACAAATACCCCGGCATGGAGTTCGGCACCGCCGGGCAGTACGTCAACCTGATGCAGCACAGCGGCCGGGAATTCCCGTCCTACAGCGGCGAATTGCAGCACCACGCCCGCGGATGTTACTCAGCCTGCGCCGCGGTCAAACGCGGCAATCGTGATGCGGAATGCGTTTTGCTTTCGGCTGAGAAGCTGGCCTGCATGGCGAACGTGTACGCCGACCTGCCTTATCCGCATGATGCGCTGACCGCTGCATGGAAGAAGGTGCTCTTCAATCAGTTTCATGACCTTCTGGCCGGCACGTCCATCGAGCAGGCATACGCGGACGCTTTGGCTGACTACGGCTATGTCCAGTCCGTCTGCCGCGATGTGCAGATCGACAGCGCCCACGCCGTCAGCCAACGGATCAAGACCGCTGACCCGGCTTACGAAAAGTCGATTCCCTTCGTGGTTTTCAACACCACCGGTTGGGACATGGCCGAACAGGTGGCGTTTGAGTCCGAGCGATTCCCCAATCTCCGCAGCGCCAAGGTGGTGCTGCGCGACGGATATGGCGAGGCCATTTCCTATCAACAGGTGCGCACGGCTGCGGTGAAGATCTCCGGCCGCATCAGCCTGGTGTTCAATGCACAGGTTCCCGCCATGGGCTACAAGCTGTATCGCCTGGACTTCAGCGAGCAGCAGGAACCGCCGGCGGCGCAGTCCGTGGTGACCGCTTCGGCCGCTTCGCTGGAAAATGACTACGTCAAGGTCGAGTTCGATCCGCATACCGGGCGCATGACCTCGTACTTCGACAAGAAGCGCCAGCGCCAGCTTCTGCGGGCGCCCGCGGCGGTCGGTGTTGTGCTGGATGATCCCGGCGATACGTGGGGTCACCATATCGACCGTTACGATCAGCAGATCGGCGTGTTTGACAATGCTGCGATCGAGGTGCTGGAAGAGGGCCCGCTGCGGGCTCGCATCAAGATTGATTCACGATACGGCGATTCGGTGCTGTCACAGGTCTTTTGCCTGTCCAACACGTCGGCAAAACTGGACTGTGACGTGACCGTAGATTGGCGTCAGAAGCAGCAGATGTTGAAGCTGGCCTTCCCCACGGTGTTGACCGAAGGCGTTGTAACGGCCGGCATTCCCTATGGATTCGTCGTGCGAGCCATGGACGGGCAGGAGGAACCGGCCCAGACCTGGATCGACGTCAGCGGCGCCGATGCTGACGGCGCGTTCGGCCTGGCGCTGCTCAACGACAGCAAGTGCGGCTACAGCATCGAGAACGGCGAACTTCGCCTCAGCGTTCTGCGCAGCAGCGCCTGGTCCCAACACGCACCCGCCAAGGTCAGCGAGCAGGACGGCTACCGATACATGGATCAAGGGATCAGCACGTTTCGCTATCGGCTGGTGCCGCACGTCGGTGATTGCAAACAAGCGCAAGTCGCCGGTGAAGCGGAGCGTTTCCTGAGCCGTCCAACGACGCTCGTCACCACCAATCATGAAGGCAGCCTGCCGGTGGAGGACAGCCTGGCCGGCGTATCAGCGCCGAATATCGCCATCACCGCGATGAAGATGGCGGAAAACGGCCAGTCGCTCGTGCTGCGCCTGGTTGAACTGAATGGCCAACACACACCATGCCGAGTTCATGTCAAGGCAATAGACAAGCAACCGGAGCTGACCTTTCGTGCGGGTGAGATCAAAACACTGCTTATTCCAGAGGATGGCACGATGACATTCAGGCCGTCCGATCTGCTGGAAAAGTAAGATTCATCGAATGGACAACCGATCGAAGGTCACGGTCAGCATCATGAGCCATGAACATGGATGGATATGAACACTGACTATCCACGGTGCGGCAGCCTTTCACATTCACGGCTTGGACTTGTCCAGCATCGGTCGCGGCGTGCCCAAGGGCAGGATGTAACTCACCGCGACACCGACCACGATCTGTGCAGTCAGACTCAGAGGCACGCCCCAGAAGAAATCGATCGGCGGGACGCTGCCGAAAATCTCACGCCAGAAGTTGATGCCGATCACGACCACCAGACCAGCGGCCGCCCCCACCAGCGTTGAAAAGGCGGTGGCTCGACGCACAAACAGTGCCATGAAGAACAGGCCGAACAACGGCGATGCCAGCAGGTTGGCCACCTTCAGTGACAGTTCGAGCAGGTTGCCGTGAACGAACGCCACCCAACTGCTGAGCACGATCACCACGGCTCCGATCAACACCGAAAGGATGCGGTCGCGCCAAATCGCATAGCGCTGGCTCGGGTTATTCAACAGGCCAAAACGTTCGAACAGATCGGTGCTGACCACGGCGCAGGCGGAGTTGATGCCGGAAGAGAGGCTGCTCATGGCCGCGGCCAGCAGTCCGGCGATGATCAGGCCGCTGATGCCGGCGGGCAGGCCGGAGACGATGTAGCTGGGGAACAACTGGTCGCAGGCGCTTTGCAGGGTTTCGCCGGCCGGCAGGCGCGCGGGATCAGACTTGAAGTAGGCAAACAGGGCCAGGCCCAGGCCGGACAGCAGCAGATAGATGAAGATGCTCAGGCTTTTGCTGATGGCGAGCATCCAGCGGGCGGAGTTGACATTGCGCGTCGCCATGTAACGCTGAATGGCCACCTGGTCGGAACTGAAGACGCAGATCCCGCCCAGCACCGAAGCCAAAAAGACCCCCATGACGCTGCGTTTGCCCGTGGGGTCATAGACCCAGTGCAGTTGCCCCCAGTGCGGATCCCAATGGTGCGGCCACCAGGCGCTGACGCCGCCCACGGATACGGTCACCATCACCAGCACGAGAACCGCACCCAGCAGCAGAATCATCGTCTGCAGGGCATCGGTCATCACCACCGCTTTCAAGCCGCCCATCGAGGTGTAGATGATGGTGATCGTCATCAGGACGACGCACACCCATGGCGTAGCGGCCGGGCTCAGGCCCGTCAGCGGCACCAGCACGATATTGGTCGTGGCGTACACAATGACCGCCATCCACAGAATCCGCAGAGCCAGAAAGAAAAAGACCGCCACCATTCTGACGGACAGACCCAGGCGCAGATCAAGCAGCTCATAACCGCTGGCTGCCTTGAGGCGCATGAACACCGGGATGAACAGCCAGCCCACCACGATGAAGCTGATCGGGTGGGCGAAGATCGCCGCCAGAAACACCGGCCCCTTGAGCACCATCTCACCGGGCAGGAACAGATAGGTGAGCGTGCTGAACAACGAAGCAAACATGGACAACCCCACAGTGGCGGCGCCCATGCTGCGTCCGCCCAGCAGGTAATCGTCGCTACTCTTGATTTGCCGGCTGTAGTACCAGCCGATGCCCAGCATGACCAGGGCGTACGCCCCGATGACCAGCCAGTCCAATGACGTCAGCAGTTCCGTGGCGGGTTGTATGGCGATGATCAACATGAAACCTCTCGCTCACGATGCAGCAGGGCAATGGGCTCTGACGTCAGGGCGGCGTCGAACGCGGACCCATTGAACGGGCGGCCGGCTATGGCTCGTGCCAGTAGATGATGTCGTTGGAAAGTAGAGCCTGATTGTTTTCGCCCTTCTGCCCGCTGGTGTAGATGACGGCGGGCTGCTCGCGCAGTTCGTTGAAGCCGGTGGGCCGCTCCAGATTGGCCAGCCAGTGCGGCGTCAGGACATCAATGGTGGAAATGATTTGCGATTGGAAGGTCCGGCCGCCATCGGATGATCGGGCGTAAACCACTTCGCAAGTCTCGCGGCCCCAGGTGGCGTTCGAGCGCTGATCGTTGGAGATCGACAGCGCCAGCACCATGTCGCCGCTGGGTGTGAAGCTGATGCCGCCGGGCACGCTCAGTGACCAGCCTTCGGGCAGGGCTGTGATCTTGTCGTTAAGTGAAGTCTTCTCCCAGCCGCCTTTGCCGTCCGGGTGAGCGATCCAGGCCTGATACGGCAATTTGCCGTCGCCGCTCAGCGTGTTGTAGAGAATGTAAGGTATGTTGTGGTGATCCACCGCGATCGTTCCGCATCGCAGGGCGGTGGTGTCGAAGAGAACCTCGCGCAGAGCGGGGTCGGCCACCTCAATGGCATCCAGCGTGTCAGCTAAAGCCGGCAACGCGATGGGCGAGCCGTCGCTGCGCTGCCAGGATTTTCCGAAGTCGTTGCTCTTCATGTAGCCGAGCACTTTACACCAGCGCGGGGTGTCGCCGTAGATGCGGGTGGACAGGTGCAGAGTTTTGTGCTGCGGGCCCCAGGCCAACGCCACCTGGAATTGCGAATAGTCCGCTTCGTCCGCTTTGATCAGCAGCACCGGCTCGGACCACCGGTCGCTGTCGGCCGGCTTGGTGAACAGTTGCACGCCCCATTCCGCTTCGGTGCGCAAGCGTGCGGTCAGGTAGAGCACATTGTGGGGGCCGACCACCAGCGTGGGATAGGTCAGCCCTTGGCCGAACTTGATCTCCTGCGACCACGCCGATGCGTCATTGGGGCGCAGCGAACGCCGGTAGAGCATCGGGTTGGAGTGCGGGTAGTAGACGACGTGCAGATAGCCTTTGCTGTCGATGGTGAGGGCTGGTCCGCCGTGATTGTCGCGGCTGTCGCCGATGGTGTAGGTCGGCGACCACCGGCCGGTGGCGTGATCGAGCGTGCGGATCCTGACCTGGAAATGGCTGCCGGTGCCGTCCTCGGCGGGCACGGAGTCGAGCCAGGCCACGTGGGTCTTGCCATGAAAGGTGACGATCTTGTTCGTCTCAGAGTAGCCCGTGGCCCGGCTGGATCCATTTTCGGAAAGCAAAAAGGACTGGGCATCATCCGCCCAGCCCGACAGCGCAAACGATTGAAGTGTCGCCGCCAGCAAAAAGCAAAACATACGTCGAGGCATGATTGGCACCTATCCTTGAATCAGTCCCGTGATCAATCAGATGCTGTACAACGATAAACAAGTTCGGCGATGGCGGCGCATCGGTGCGGACTGTCTTCGACGGATGAACACGATCAAACATCAGGCGAGCTGATAATGCGGGAGGAGCCGTCACAGCATCCTCCCGCGGGTTCATGTCCAACGCGAATCAGTGTTGCCCACGGCGTCCGGCAATCAGGAGCACGCCGCAAGCCAACGCGCTGAGGCCCGCCGGTTCGGGAATCACCACGCTGTTCAATGCCTCATCGAAGGAAACGTCCGGGGTCGTACCGAAGCCCCAGTTGTCACCGAGGATCTGAAGATCAGCGAGATTGACGTTGCCGTCGCCGGTGAAATCAGCCTGTGACCAGGTGGCGGTGGTGGACTGCCAGTTGTCACCGAGAATCTGCAGGTCCGCCAGGTTCACCATGCCGTCACCATTGGCGTCGCCGGGGTGTTGAAGCTGGTATTTGGCAAGCAGGAACTGCTCGGTGGCCTGCCGGTCGGCATCGGAGAGGGCGGCGTTGTAAACCAGCAACTCTGCGTAGTCGCCCTTGAAACGGTTGTTGCGGGAGGTATCCGTGCCGGTACGGAACATGGGCACCGAAAGATCAGTGCTGCTGTTGCCCGCCGAGCTGTTGCTGCCCGTCAGGCTGCCGTTGACATACTCCTTGAGCGTTCCCGCCACGCGGTCCCAGACCACCGAGAGCACGACCCAGTCGGTGCCCACGATGCCGGCATCGTTGCTGATGGTCTGGAAGCCGGCCCCGTCATAGACGAAGGTGATGCGGTTGCCGTTTTCATAACGGGTGCCGATGAAGTTGTCGTCGCTGCCCGTGCCGTCGGTGTTGAAGGAGAGCAGGTACTGCGTGGTGTTGGGCTGATCGGTCTTGCAGACGAGGGTGTAGGTCAACGCCGAGAGGTTGGTCAGGTCAGTGCCGAAGGGAGTGTTGGCCGAGTCGGTGACCGCAAACCCGATCAGTTGGGCACCGCCGGTGGTGGTTTCCTGGTGAATGGAGGGCAGACCATTGATGGCGTTGGCGACCAGCATGGGCTTGATGGCGTTGGCGGCAGAGGAGCCGGCATCGCCGTACTGGTCTCCATTGGCGGTGGCCTGGTCAGCCCATTGATCCACCTGGGGGTCGGCGGAATAGGTGATGCCCAGGGCCGCGTCGTAGTGGGCAAAGAGGTTTGTCGTGGTGATCTGGGCCCGGGCTTGAGCAGCCATCGCCAGTATGGCCCCGCTCAAAACCAGGCCATTCAAAAGTCTGATCCAACGTGCGTGCATGGGATTCTCCTTCATGAAAAGTGTGGGGTGATCCTGTTGAGGACGGACACAAGGTCTACACAGGCGAATTGAGGCATGGGTGGCTCCCCTCCGGCTCAGTGTGGTACGCCGTTGTGAATGCCGTCCTCGTCAACGGTCCATTCCTGTTCGGACAGGTGAAGCGTTCCAGGGGTGTTGGTGATCGTGACCACGTCGGCGTGCCCGTCAACGAAACCAGCTACGTACTGGTCCTGCTGGACGTGCCACCAGTCATGGGGCGCGCCCGCGAAAGCGCTGGTGCCGGGAATGTTGCCCTCGGTGGCTCGGCGACCGCCGGAATCCACGCCCGCGATGAGCTTGCTGGGCTTCCAAACTTCCGCCAGCCGGCGAGAAATGTTGCTGTCACCCTGACTGCACAGGTCGAGATACGCACCCCACTGCGAGGCCACGTAGGAGGTGCCGGTCTTGTCGTAAACGGGAACACCCGCGGTGAGCGTTCCGTCGTCACTGGGGCAGCGGGCATAGGGCATTTCTGCGTCCTGATCGAGCTTGCCGCTGGTCAGGTAGCGGTTCAGCGGACGCACATCCGCCCCGATGTTGGCATAACCACCCAGTCCCTTTTTGCCCACCCAGGAGTAAACCGTCGAGGTTGATCCGACGCCGCTGGAATTGGGCACATGCCGTGAAGGAAAGAAACTGTCATCATCGTCGGTGTACATCACCAGTGCCGTGCAGATCTGGTGCAGATGGGCCAGGCATTGCGTCTGGAAGGCGCCTTGCCGCGCTTTGCGCAAGGCGGGCAGGAGAATGGAGATCAGCAGCGCGATGATCGAAATGACGACCAACAATTCGATCAGCGTGAAACCAGTGCGGCGTGACATGCGGAACACTCCATACCAACAGGTTGCAGGAACACCGAGAGAGCAAAGCGGGTTGAACGCGGCTAAGCGTCCACCCGCGAGAAGCCCGGAGGTTTGTTCAGGCCGTGCGGCGGCGCACCGAAATCAGCATCAAGCCCATCCCCAGCAGCCCCAGCGAGGCCGGTTCCGGGATGGCATACTTGGTCAGCAGCGCCTGCTCGGTGGCCTGGCGGTCGGCGTCCGAGAGGGCGGCGTTGTAAACCAGCAACTCTGCGTAGTCGCCCTTGAAACGGTAGTTGCGGGAAGTGTCGCTGCCGGTGCGGAACATGGACACTGACAAGTCGGTGCTGCTGTTGCCCGCCGAGTTGATGCTGCCCGTCAGGCTGCCGTTGACATATTCCTTGAGCGTCCCGGCCGCGCTGTCCCAAACCACCGTCAACACGACCCAGTCGGTGCCCACGATGCCGGCATCGTTGCTGATGGTCTGGAAGTTGGTCCCGTCATAGACGAAGGTGATGCGGTTGCCGGCGTCGTAGCGGGTGCCGATGAAGTTGTCGTTGCTGCCGGTGCCGTCGGTGTTGAAGGAAACCAGGTACTGCGTGGTGGCAGGCTCATCGGTTTTGCAGACGAGGGTGTAAGTCAAGGCCGAGAGGTTGTCCAGGTCGGTGCCGAAGGGTGTATTGGTGGAGTCGGTGATCGCAAACCCGACCAGTTGTGCGCCGCCGGTGGTGGTTTCCTGGTGGATGGAAGGCAGGCCGTTGATGGCGTTGGCGACCAGCATGGGCTTGATGGAATTGGCGGAAGAGGAACCGGCGTCGCCGTATTGGTCTCCGTTGGCGGTGGCCTGGTCGGCCCATTGATCCACCTGGGGGGCGGCGGAATAGGTGATGCCCAGGGCCGCGTCGTAGTGGGCAAACAGGTTGGTGGTCGTGATCGCTGCCTGCGCGGGCAGGGATAGCCCGAGCAGGGCCAGCATTCCAAGGATCAGTCCTTTCGCATTCATGTCTTTTTTCCTCCAAAAAAGTGTTTGAACCGTGACCATAGAACACACTTCAATTCATGAAACTTCTTCAAACGTTCAATTGCTCACCGACATCGCAGCCGGCCTTTGCCGGGCAGACCAATTGCACGGGCATCTGGATGCACCGGGCCGGCTTGCCCCGCGCCGCATCGCACAGCAAAGACGCGAGTAACTCACCTTGCTCCTGAGCGTTGGCTTCACATCGCACGTGAGCGCAGACGGGCGGCTTTTCGTTGCCCCGGCGGTACAGCGTGGCGATGCCCACCGCCACATCCTGCGCTTCGCTCAGGCCGAGCAACTCGATGGCCGTCATCGCTTTGACGCCGATGTTTTCGCTGCGGGCGATCAACCCCGGACGTTCCGCGGACTCGATGACCGCCTGCTGCACCACGCTGATCAGTTCGGCATCATCGGCCGGCACGCTGCGCAGACTCAACGCGTCGGCGGAAAGACCCGCCTGCATGGCCATGGTTCGAATGCTGTCCATGAAAGCGTGATCGCCCGGATAGATCCGCTCATGCATGAGCACCACGATCTGGCGATGCCCGCGCTGCAGCACATGCTGCGCCAGCAGGCGGCCGGTCTGGCGCTGGTCGGCCTCGATCGAGGATAGATCCGTGACCGAAGCGTGCGGCGTCTCCAGCAGCACCGCGGGCAAGCCGCTTTGCACCACCAACCGCTGCGTCTGCAACGTGGTCCGCACCAGCACGATGCCGACCGATCGCTTCAGCCTCTGGATCTCGATCAGCTTCTCCTGCACGAACGTCGCCTCGTCGATGTCAGGCAGAAATGCGAAGCGCATGTCCGTGCCGGGCAGATGGCGGCTGATGCCCACCGTCAGGTCATCGGCCAGCACGCCCTCACTTTGCAAAAACCGATTGTGAACCAGGAACAGCAGCAGTTGGATGGGATGATCCGTGCCGACAGAATCGTGTCCAGCTACGAAGGTGCCCCGGCGCTTGCGGCGATCCAGCACGCGGCGATGAACCAACAGTTGAATGGCTTGATTGGCTGAAAGCTTGCTGACCCGCAATTGTCGGGCCACTTCGTCAACGGTCAGATAGCGCTCGCCCGCGGCCAGGCGGCGCTGCTCGATGTCCTGCTCAATCCGCTGAGCCAGCATCAACACGGATGGTTTGGACTTGACCGAAGCGCCCATATATTCAAGCTACAAGATAGTTCTGCTTTGTCAAGAAATATCTCGGCCAATATCAGCACTATCTTGGCGGCGGTGCGCGACAGCAGCCCCTGGAATGGCATAAACTGTTATTTGATTGATATTAATGGATATTCAGCTTGACCGGCCGCGGGCGGTGGGGGGCTCCACCACCTCGACAGGTAAACGGATATGCTGGGGGGTCTGGTAGGGATGTTCGGCCGTCTCCAGCAACATCCGACCCAGCATTTCGCCCTGGTCGAACTCATTGTGTTGCAGCCGGATGTAGGGAAACGGCGGCTGACGCTTGTTGACAAGTCTGGAGTCCAGACCGACCACCGCCATTGCGATCAGCACCTGCTTGCCGGGCGTCAGCTTCAACTGGCGCAGAGCCTTGACAGCCCCTTGGACCATCATCTCGTCGCGGGCGATGATGCCGCGACGCGGGCCGCTCTCTTGCATGATGGTGAGGACTTCCGCCTGAACCGCTTCGACATCCTGCGGCATACTGCGCACCAGCACCGCGTCAGCGTCCAGGCCCACTTGGCAGCAATACTTGGCCACGCCGTCGAGGAACAGATGGTCGCCCGGCATGATCAGTTCGCGCGTGAACACCAGCAGACGTTCGTGCTTGCGCAGCACGCGCTCGGCGAGCAGCCAGCCCATCTGGAACTGGTCTCGGTCCACCGAGGGCAGACGGGTGATGCATGATTGCGGCGTGCCATGGATCACGGCCGGCAGCCCGCTGTCCTGCACAATGCGCTGCACCGTCAAGGACGCCTTATTGAGGATCAGCCCCACGGACTGCTCCATAGCCAGGCATCGCCGAATCGCTTTGTCGCAGAATTCGCGCTCATCCTGGGACGGCACGTACTGAATCTGCACGTGCACGCCGGGCAGCACGCGGTTGAGGCCGAGGATGATTTCGTCGTAAGGCCAGCGCTCAACTGGAGGAGGGAAGTGCTGCATCCACAGGCAAACCGAGGTGATCAAAGCGTTGTGATCCACCTGCTTGGGATTTGCCACATGGGTGCCGCGGCACTGCTTGCGATCGAGAATCCGGCGTTGGGCCAGCAGTTGCAGGGCCCGGTTGGCGGAGTGCTTGCTGATGCGGAGCATGGTGGCGACTTCGCCGGCGTTCAGATAGCGGTCGCCCGATTTGAGCTTGCGCCGCGCGATGTCCTGTTCGATCTGGCGCGCGATCATCATGATGCGCGGCATGTTTTTGTCATCTTGATTCATGATGCATACTCAACGGCCGGCCGGTCGATGCGGCCGTTCGGCCGAGCTGCAAGCGCTGCCGTCGCCTTAGCCCCGTGCGCGGTGAATAGAACGCTGCTCACTGCCATTATACCGGGCTAATTCGGGATTTACAGATGATTTTGTTCCGTGCCGCGCGCCGCGGTTCGACATGATGCAGATCAAGGTGCGCTTTGCCGTGCTGCCCTGTTGTCTGCGGTATGCGGGGTGATGATCCATCAGCCGCGGGCCTATGCACTCAGGCATTTGTGCCGGACTGCAAGGCGGCCCGTCGATTCGACTGCACGGCATCGATGCTCTGGGC
>CAYYGM010000014.1:0-43599 GCA_964471555.1 uncultured Phycisphaeraceae bacterium | reverse complement strand
TGCCCATGGGCAGGGTGAGCAGGCATGCTCTCAACCATACGCTTGACTTGGATGACGCTGAATGAAAGTGCGAAAAAGTCTTGACACTACCTAGTGCCAGGCCAGCTATAAGTTTGCTCCAAAACCAGATTCTTTTCGATTGATCTGCCGCCTGTCTGTCTTTTCAGACTTGCTTTAGCTGATTTTGTGCATTATCAGGAGGTTTCCGCTCGATTTCTTCTTGATTCCTCTTGCCCACAGGAGACTGCCATGATGACGATCCGCTTCACGCTTGCGACTCTCGCTCTGCTGTCGGCCCCGGCAGTGTCCGCGCTGGCGGAGTCGGTCGAGGTCGAGGCTGTCAAGGACAACACGATCTATTCCACCAAGCCGGATGAAACGGTCAGCAGCAATCATTGGAGCAGCAGCGACGGGCCGCTCGTGTTGGAGGTGTACAAGCGCGATGGCAAGCCGGGGAATCCCGACGCCAAGCCGCCGATCGCGCCTGAGCCGGACAATTTTGCGATGGCCTATGCGGCGTTCGATGTCTCGGCCTACAAGGGTCGGATCACCTCCGCCAAGCTGGCGGTCTGCGACGCGCGCACCAGCCGTGACGGTGGGATCAGCGTCGCCCTGCTGGGTGTGGCTGGCGACTGGGGCGAGACCGCCGACCAGGCCATGCCCCTGACCTGGAACACCGCCATCGACTACGGCCGCAACATAACGGGCGACGGGTACGGCTTCGATCCGGCTGTCATCAAGTGGCAAGGCGGCCTCATGCTGGACAAGCCCGACATCTCGCAGGTGATCGCTGTTCCCGCCCGCAACAGCTCGGACAGTCAGATGCTGTATCAGTTGAACAACGATGAGGACGGCCTGGTGGTGTTCGGGTTCTTCAGCCGTTACGGCACCTCCTATCCCATTATCGCCCGTGAGGATCCCGATTACGCCGGCCCCACCCTGCTGCTGGAGGTCGAAGAACCGGCCGCCAACCCGTAAACCGCTCGCTGCCAACCGGCAATTTTCGGCCTGTTTCATCCTGACACCTGCCCAAGCCGGGACATTCCCTGCTAGAATCCTTCCCTTGCCCGTTGGGCAAAGCCTGGCCCGGGGGTTCATTCCAACGCTATCCCAGGAAGGATTGTCAATGTCTTTCGACTCCACGATTCACGCCAAAGCCATCGAGTTAACCAAACTGGCCTACGAAATGACCGCCGCTGCCGGCTCCGGTCACCCCACCAGCGCCGCCAGCCTCAGCCACATTGTCAGCGTGCTGATGTACAAGCACATGCGCTATGAGCCGGCCAACCCGGATCATCCGTCCAGCGATCGCCTGGTGCTCAGTGAAGGTCATGCCGTGCCCATCATCTATGCCGCCTGCGCCGACCTGGGCGTGCACATCGGTAAGCCCGGCGCCACGCGGGCCATGACGCGCGAAGATGCCATGACCCTGCGGGCCATCGACTCGGTCATCGATGGTCACCCGAACCCCATCGAAGGCTTCCCCTTCTTCGACACCGCCACCGGCTCGCTCGGCCAGGGACTCAGCCATGCCGCAGGTCTGGCTTGCGCCGCTCGGCTCGACGGCCTGGACAAGCGCATCTTCTGCATCATCGGCGACGGCGAATCGCGCGAAGGTCAGATCTGGGAAGCCATCGACTTCATCAAAGATCACGATCTCAAAGCGGTCTGTCCCATCTTCAACGCCAACGTCTATGCCCAGTCCGCCAAGGTCAGCCCGCAGCAGTCGCCTGAGTCGCTCGTAGCCAAGCTGGAGGCGGCCGGGTTCACGGCCGTGCTCATCGACGGCCACAACCCCACCGCGGTTGCCGATGCGCTCTCCCAGCACGCGCAGCATCAGCACGATCCCAATGCCGCACCGCTGGCCATCGTCGCCAAGACCATCAAGGGCTGGGGCAGCGCCTCGCAGCAGGGTGACGGCCACCACGGCAAGCCCGCGGAAGGTGACGAACTCAAGAAAGCCCTGGAAGAACTCGACGGCACCGCCCGCTTCTTCGGCGCCACCGCGGACACGCCGCTGAAGATCAGCCTCATGTCGCCCAAGAAGCCGGATGCCCCCAAGATCGAGCCCGCCATGACCTTCCCCCAGGCCATGGCCAAATTCGGCCAGCAAAAGGCTTTGGATAAAGGCAAATACGCCACCCGCCGGGCCTACGGCATCGCACTCCGCGCTTTGGGTCACGCCCGCAGTGATGTGGTCGCCCTCGACGCCGACGTGTCCAACTCCACGTTTGCTGAGATGTTCTACAAGGATCCGGAGCTGAAGGATCGCTACTTCGAGTGCCGCATCGCTGAGCAGAACATGTTCTCCGTGGCGGCGGGCGTTAGCGGCGGCGGCAAGATTCCCTTCTGCTCGACCTTCGCCAAGTTCGCCGTGCGCGGCTACGACCAGATCGAGATGGCCGTCAACAGCGGCGCCAACTTCAAGATCGCAGGTTCACATGCCGGCATCTCGCTGGCGGCCGACGGCCCCAGCCAGATGTCGCTGCCGGACGTCGCCTGGTTCCGTTCCTTCGCCACCATGCAGCGACCCGGCGGCGAGCGCGGCTTCTTCATCCTCCAGCCGTCCGATGCTTACCAGGCTTACGCCCTCACGCTGGCCATGGCGGAGTACAACGGCCCGGTTTACATGCGCACGCTGCGGCCCGACACCGAGTTCCTCTACAGCGAGGAAAACAACTTCACCCTCGGCGGCTTCGAAGTGCTCACCCCCGGAAGGGATCTTTTGATCGTCGCTTCCGGCTACATGGTGCACGAAGCCAACAAGGCCATGGAGGCCCTCGACGCCCAGGGCGTGGACGCCACGCTGGTTGACCTGTACTCATTGCCGTTCGATGGTGAAGCGTTGCTCGACCTGGCCAACGAAAACAACGGCAACATTCTGACCGTCGAAGACAACTACGGCGGCGGCTTCGGCTCGGCCGTCGCGGATGTGGCCGCGGCCGACGGCTCGGGCTTCACCGTGCAGCAGATGCACGTGACGCGCCTGCCCAAGAGCGGCCGCAGCACCGACGACCTGATGACCTACTGCGGGCTGTCCAGCGCCCACATCGTGCAACGGGCCATGGCCATGCTCGAACTGTCGCCGGCTTGATCCGACATTGAGATCGCGCAACTGAGATTTCAACCCTGAAATCGCGCAATCTTTCCGCGCGCACCCGGCGGGTGCCGTTAACGGGTCTGGAGCCGCTTTTGTTCCGCTTCGATTTTCAGCGTTAATACACGCGGGCGGCCCCGGTGTAGTCACCGGGGGCAAAATGGGAGCGGAAGAACGGAAACGGACGTATCACACCTCGATCGGCGTGCGATTAACGTAGCACCGGCGTCAGGTAATACGAGGCGGTCAGGCCGGAGTTGTGGAAATCGATCAGCCGCTCGTCCTTGCCCTGATAGGTCGCAGCCGACCCGTCCTTGAGCACGAAGTTGGCGGTGGTCAATTCGCGAGCATCGTAGGGAACGATGCCGGTCTGGAAAAATGAATCGCAATAGTCATTGCCGATCGATCCGGGGTGGATGTTTTCCACGGCGCGGGGGACCGCACCCATGTGGTTAAAGCGATAGCCGCGCGAGCCGTCTTCCCGGAAAAACATGTCGCCGGCCAAGACCTGGACCTTGTACCCGGCGTACAGCCACTGGTCCTGCGGCCGAGTCCACAGCTTCGACCAGTCATACGTGTTGGTGTTTTCGTCGTAATCCGCCCAATACCCGGGTGCGAGGATATAGCTGCCGTACACGCGGCAGGAACCGGCGGGCAGCCGGTTGAGGCTGCGATCGACCGGCTGAAGATAAGGGCAGTTGAAAAAATTCGCGTTGCCGAGATAGTGGGCGTACAACGGTCTGACATCCAGCAGTGGGTTGCCGCCATCCTTACTGAGCTTGTTGGCGAAATACTCTCCCACGGTGGGAGAGGCGCCCGGCTCGAAGTTCCGCTTGGTCTCCTGGAAACTCAAGGGGTATCTTCCCTCATCAGCTTCATAGGCGGTCATCGCCTGGCCGATGCTGCGCAGGTTGGTCAGATCGGCCACGTTTTTGCCTGCATCACGAGCTTTCTTCATGGCCGGCAGCAGGATCGAGATCAGCAAAGCGATGATGCTGATGACCACCAGCAGTTCGATCAGTGTAAAGCCTTGCCTCATGTGGGAATGGTGAGATGTCGATGGCATGATGTGGTTTCCTGTGAATGTCCCTGGACGCGCGCCGATCTGTTCCACCAGTTCGGGCCGGGCGTCGATCGCCTGATTTAAAATACGAGGAAAACGGTCAAGTCTTCCTCGCAGGGTTGATGCAAACACCACGCGATTCAGCGGCGGCGCCGCAGCGCCAGCATGCCGCCGATCGCCAGCAGCCCGCAGGTGGCCGGTTCGGGAATGGCCACCTGGCCCAGCGCCTCGCCAAACGACAGGTCTGAGCTGAGGCCGTAGCCCCAGTTGTCGCCGAGGATTTGAAGGTCCGCCAGGTTCACGTTGCCGTCGCCGGTGAAGTCGGCAGTAGCCCACGTTGCGGTGGTGGACTGCCAGTTGTCGCCCAGGATCTGCAGGTCCGCCAGGTTGACGATGCCGTCACCGTTGGCGTCGCCGGGGTGATAGCTGCCGGCCAGGGTGACCTGAAGCTTCTGCATGCCGCCATCTTCGACCACAGCGTAGGTCCAGCCGGCGTTGACCGCGTCGTCGGTCAGCAGATCGTTGGAGAAGTCCTCGACCGTGAATGCGCCCAACTGAGAGGTCATCAGGGTATAGGTGCCCGGGGCCGCAGCGCCGAGGAACGAGACGTTGAACTTGGCCACGTCAGGGATGTAGATGTTGTTGGTGAACTGCATGCCGGTCCCGACACCATTAGCGCCGTCGAGCACGAAGTCGAACATAATGCTGACGCTGTCAGCCTTGATGGTGAGGCGGTCGGCCGAGAAGGAGGCGTTGGAACCTTCCATCTTGAAATAGAAGTTGCCGCCGGAACCGCTGGTGACGTAGTTGTCGAAGATCATCGAGCCGGTGCCGGAGAGGTTGACGTAGCCGTAGGAGTTTAAGGTGTTGCCGTTGGTCATGCGGTCGGCGTGCCATGTGCCGCCGGAGATGTTGAGCGTGCCGGTGCTGCCGTGATAGCCGGTGGTCGTGTAGGTGCTCATCTGCACCGAGCCGCCGGACATGTTGATGGTGCCCGAGGTGCCGCCGGTGTCATTACCGCCGCGTCCCATGTACGCGAGGCTCGTGGTCAGGTCGGCGCCAGCCAGGATATCCAGTTCGCCGTCGGAGCCGGTCAAGCGACCGACCTGGATCTGCGACACGGTGGCGGCCGAACTGGCAATCGACTTGTCAGCACCGTTCAGGTTGATTTCCAGGATGTCAGTGCTGGTAAACACAGTCGGGACGCCGCTGGCACCGTCGTCCCAGTTGTTGAAATTGGCAAAGTCGTTGTCGCTCTGGCTGTTGTTCCAGTAATAGGTCGTGGCCGAAATCTGACCTGCAGCGAATAAACTCGCAATCGTGATCGCTGTCAGACCGGCTTGTCGCATGGCTTGAATCATCTGTCTGTTCCTCCAAATGTATGTGGGTATACAAAAATCTGAAATAGATCGCAGGAAGTTTTGACAATCCAACGTGCCCCCAAAGAAACCTATTTGTTGTGAGGAAGAATCAGCCTCGCACCACAGCTTCCATTACCGACACTTGCGTTATAGTAAACATCGTGTAACCGGCCGTCAAAACAACGCAACAGGCGTGTGCGCCAGTCGATGCTTCATGTAATCCACCTCCAACGGTAAATAAATGGCTATATCAAGATATATGTAAATTGGTGTAAATCAATATGAAAATGCTGTGCCAAACAATCAAAAGCTTGAAATTGCTAACGTAAGGTAACACGCACCTTGAGCAGTTCTAATCTACTGGCAGTTTTTAAGATCAAGTCTAAGAAGATCGAGCAACTACGACACGACCCGATTAACAGGCGCGCCCTGATGAAGTAGACTCGATCGGGATTCCGGCTGGTCAATCTGATGCCATCGCGGAGTATGACCAGCCCTGTGCCAAAACGCCGCCGGGCTGAGGCCCTTCCGTTTCGCATCCCTTGTAAAGGAATACGCTTGAAATCCACTGTCATCGTGGTCGTCCTTTGTATTGCTTGGCTGCTGACACTTGCCGAAGCGATCAACGATGCAACCATTCTGATCTACGGCAGAATCGATGACGAAACCAACACCACCGGCATTCCCACCGAGCAATTGACAGGCCCCGCCAAGCGCCCGGGCTTTGTGCGCATGGTGGCCGCTCTGCGTCTGGTGGTTGCCGCAGCGATTCTGATTGTGCTACCCGTGATGGCAATCAAACGGTGGTGGTAATAACGAGGGACGGTATCGCGGGGACGAACTACCGGTGAGACGTAGCTCGCCGGCTATGGGTTGCGTGCGAGGGAGTTGCGCATGCTGTGATCGATCAGGCCCGGGGGGATCGGCGATGGAAAAATGCGGGCAGAATTAACAGAAAGAGGCTGGCAGGCTCGGGCACGGTGCCGGGCAGGCTGTCGGGGTCGAGCTCGTCCAGCAGGGAGCCCAGGACAAAGTCAGTGATCTGGTCAGCGGTCAAACTGGGCGGCGGGTACGCCATCCAGAAGGCGTCCAGGCCGTAGTCGATGGGCACGTTAGTCATGGTGGGACGTAGGAACGGCGACAAAAGTTGCTGGTTGGTCATGACAATTCTGCCGCGGGTGGAGAGCAAGTCACCTTCGCTGACGTATCGGCCGAGTTGCTCATCGTAGAATCCCCTTTCGGTCGTGAACCAGAGTTCTGTGTTACTCAAGCGTTGAAAGCCGTCCAGGCCGTAGTCGGCCGGCATCGGCTGCATGGTGATGGAGAGGGGATGAAAGTTTTTGAGCAGTTGGGCATTGCTCATGACGACTTGGCCGGTGGTGGACAGCAAGTCGCCGTGGCCGACCAGGCGTTGCAGTTTGGTGTCGTAGAAAGAATCCTCGGTTGAGAACAGCACGCCGGTATTTGCGGCGGAGGTGGCGGGCGACCGTTGCAGAGCATCAAGGCCGTAGTCCTGATAGGCAAAAGACGGCGGGGGATTGAAGTTGCGCAACAATTCACTGTTGGACTGCACGATGGCGCCGCGATCCGACAGAAGATCGCCGTGGCTGATGTTCGTTCCAAGGCGCTCATCAAAGAATGTGGTTTCCGTGGAAAAGAGAATCTGACTGTTGTTGAGCATGAAGACCGCATCCAGGCCATAGTCCGCCCGCGGCGGCATGGGTGAGAAGTGGCGCGTGAGCACCGCGTTGGGGATCACCTGGCCCCAACTGGTGAGCAGATCACCCGGGCTGATGGTCTGCCCCGCCCATGGACCACGATTGGCGACGAACGACTCTTCGGTGGAAAAGAACAGAATCGGCCTGGTCTTAATTGTCGGCGACGCAGTGGTAAGCGCTGCGGCCGGGGCTGCGTTCAACAGCAACATGCCCAAAGCCAACACAAGCAAGTGTTTCACGGCGGTCGTAGACATGGTTGGCTCCTTTCTGACGTGCATGCCACCGGTTACATGGTGTGACAGGCTGTCATCAAACGCACAACATGGACCGACGAGATCGTGATTGAACACGATTATACCTGCCCGGCCTGAACAAGGGAACATTCCAGCGGAGATCAATGCGAAAGAAGATGTGTCGAATTGGTGTGATATGTTGCAGTAACAGCCGGCGAGCTGCGTCTCGCCGGTGGTCCGTGTGCGAGTCTCAACTGGAGATCGCGCCTACCATGGACCATGGTTTGAGCGGAGATCCCATGAGAACACCATGCGATTAACGTGGCTGCAAATGCTGCTGATCGTTGCGGCCTGTGCCGCGGTCGGCCTGATCGGGGGCGGGCTGATCGGGCTGGTGGCGGGGATCTATCTGCCGGAAATCGTAGTCAACATCACGCCCTGGCAGCAGGTCGAGCCGGTCCGCTTCGCCACGTTCTGGGGTGCGCTCGTGGGCATGGTGCTGGTCGGCGGGCTGGGATTGATCAGCGTCATACTGCATCAGATTCTCGAGTGGCTGCATGCGCGATCGACTTGAGCCTGCCGACGCCGAAGAGCAGAACGCCAGGTGCGAAGATGGCCTGAAAGTCGAAACCCTGAAGGTGCTGACCAACGGCGTGCGCGGGGCGGTGATGGGGTAAACTGTTCCTGAGTGATTTCTTCATTCAAACAGAGGGAGGTGATCATGTATCGACACCTGTTGATCATCAGCGCGATCGGCTTGATGGGTTGCGGGGTGCTGGCCGGTGAATCGAACGAGCCGCCCAGCGGGGATGCGTGCATTCGCCGCCAGGCACTGGGATCAGAAATCGTCATCACCACCACGAGCCGGCTGGCGGGCGCGATCGATTCGCTGACCTGGAACGGCAAGGAGTTCATCAACAGCTTCGATCACGGCCGACAGTTGCAGTCCGCTTGCAGCTTCGACTGCGCCAAAGGAGGCAAGTTCTGGGCCGAGTGCTACAACCCCACCGAGGCCGGCTCGCGCACGGATGGGCGCGGTGATACGTCCACCAGCCGGCTGCTGAGCATGCACGTGGAAAGCAACCAACTGCAGACCACCACGCAGATGGCCTTCTGGCTGACCCCGGACCAGGCGTCGAGCGGGCACCCGGCGCTGAACACGAAAAGTTTGTCCGATTTCCTGATCACCAAGCAAGTGCGCATCGGCTACAAGGACATGGACAACGTGCTCGACTACCAGGTCACGTTCGTCGTGCCCGAGGGCGAGCATCACAACCATGCCCAGTTCGAGGCGCTCACCGGCTACATGCCGCCGGAGTTTTGCATGTTCTGGAAGTTCGATCCCGACACCGGCACGATGATCGCGCTGAACGACGGCCCCGGCGAGCAGAATTGCCCGGTGGTGCTGTCCACTGAAGACGGCGCGTATGCCATGGGCGTGTTCAGCCCTGATCAGCCGGCCGCAGGCTACGAGAAATATGGCTACGGGCGGTTTCGTTTCGTGCCGCAGAAGGTGGTGAAGTGGAACTGCGTGTTCCGCGTACACAACGATGACGGCATCGCCCCCGGCCCCTACCGCTTCCAGATGTACGTGCCCGTCGGCACGTTGGAAGATGTGCGGCAGGCGATGGTGAAGCTGGAGGCGGAGTTCAAGGAGAAATAGAGATGGTGATATCCAGAGCAACCAGCGTGATGATGCTTCCCAACCGCAATGCAGCACGTTGCTGGTCCGCGGGTGCAGCCATCCTCGCACTGCTTCTGATCGCAGGTTTCAGCACGTTCGCCGCGGCTGCGTCGTTGGATGATGAGTTTCGCGATCCACCCCAGGCATCACTGCCGTGGTGTTACTGGTACTGGCTGGATGATGACGTCACAGCCGAGGGCATCACGCGCGATCTGGAATCGATGGCACGCACCGGCATCGCGCGGGCGATGATCGGCAACATCTGCATCGACGGCGGCGGCCCGGTCAAAACGTTCTCGCCTGAATGGTTCGAGTTGACTCGCCACACCCTGCGTGAGGCGGCCAGGCTGGGCGTGGGCATTTACATGTTCAACGCACCGGGCTGGAGTCAGTCGGGTGGGCCGTGGATCAAGCCGGAACAATCGATGCGGCGTGTGGCGTGGAACGAGTTTCCCGCGGAGGCCGGCAAGTTCTCGCAGAAGGTGCGACTCGATGATGTGACGCCGCACGGTGACATCGCCGTGCTGGCGCTGCCGCGTCTGGATGCGGTAACAATCGCCGGCAAGCCTGGGCCGCAGGTGAAATCCGCCGATGCTGAACCCGTGATGCGCTTCACGCACGATGAGCCGTTCACCGCCCGCGCTTTGGTGGTGCACGGCCAGGCGGACGCCAGACTCTACGCCCTGCGCGATGGGCAACGCACACTGATCACGGAAATTCAAACCGGCAAGCCAAACAAGAAGACCGACTTCCTGCCCGACGGCATCGAAACCTTCAGTTTCACCGACGTCACCGCACAAGAGTTTGAACTGTCGCCGGCCCCGCAATGCGCGGTTGAGTTGACCAGCGAGCCGATGGTGGCGCAGGTGATCGAGAAGCAGTTGGGGCGCATGCATCCGACGCCGAGCCCGACCTGGTCGTCGTACATCTTTCCCGACACGGTCGAGCCTGGTGACGCTTCGTGCATCGTCAAACAGTCAGACATCCTTGATCTGACTGATCATCTGGACGCTGACGGCGTGTTGACCTGTGAATTGCCGGCCGGCTCGTGGACGGTGATCTACTTCGGCATGGTGAGCACGGGCCGGACGAACCACCCCGCTTCGCCGGAGGCCACGGGTTTGGAGGTCGACAAGATGAGTCGGACACACGTGGAATATCTTTTCCACAGCATGTTCGATTCGATCCTGAAGAACCTGACGCCGCAGGAGCGTTCCGCCTTTCAGGGCATCACCATCGACAGCTACGAGGTCGGTGCCCAGAACTGGACCGATGACTTCACGGCCGAGTTCGAACAGCGCAACGGCTACAGCCCCATCAAGCTGCTGCCGGTGCTCACAGGGCGGGTGATCGACAGCGCCAAAACGTCGGACCAGATGTTGTGGGATCTTCGCCGCACGGTGGCGGACCTGATCGCGGAAAACTACATCGGCGGACTGCGCGACATCGCGCATCGCCACAACCTGCGCCTGTGGTGCGAGAACTACGGGCACTGGGGTTTTCCCGGCGAATTTCTGATCTACGGCGGCTACAGCGATCAGATCAGCGGCGAGTTCTGGTCCAGCAATCCACTGGGTCAAATCGAATGCCGGGCCGCCAGCTCGGCCGTCCACACCTACGGCAAGCGCACGGTGTACGCTGAGGCCTTCACCAGCAAACTCAACCTGGAGGACCATCCCTACACGATCAAGGCCCGCGGTGAGCAACTGCTCTGTGAGGGGATCAACCATTTCGTCCTGCACGTGTACTCGCATCAGCCGCGCGCCAGCGTGCCCGGCAAGAATCAGTGGTTCGGCACGGCTTTCCACTGGAACAATCCGTGGTTCAACCACGCCCGCAACTGGGTGCGCTATCTGCAACGATGCCACGTGATGCTGGAGCAAGGTGAGCCGGTGGCCGACGTGGCGGTGTACATCGGCGACTTCGCCCCGCAGATGGCCGGGCCGGCTGACCCGGTGCCTGACGGCTACGACTATGACTACATCGGCTCCGATGTCATCCTGCGCCGGTTGCAGGTGGTTGACAGCGAATGGCGCGTGGCGGATGAAAACGATCCACGACGTGTGGCCGCCCGCTGGAAAGTGCTGGCGATCCCGGAATTCGCAGCCCGCAATGTGCGCCCGCAGGTGCGCGAAAAGCTGGAGCAACTGAAAGAAGCCGGGGGCGTGACAGTGAATACAGTGCCGGTGAGTGCCGAGACACTGCGTGCCATCAGGATTGTGCCGCTGGTGTCCGAGGCGACCTGTCCGTTGCGCTTCAAGGCGCGGCAACTGGATGACGGGATGAGCATTTTCCTGAGCAATTTCGACAAGACGGGGCCGTTCGAGGCGACGCTGCGCGTCAGCGGGCGCACCCCGCGGCTGTACGACCCGGTGTCTGGAGATATCCGCACCATGGCCCGCTATCGCACGGTGGACGTCGGCACCCGCATCACGTTGAATGTGCGCGACAAGGCTGATTCGTTTTTCGTGGTGTTCGGCAATCAGCCTGCCCGGCCGTCGGTGCTCAACGTGCGCTCGCTGGGCAAAGAGGTTTCGCCCGACGTGGTGGACCTGTGGTATGACGATGACAATCGCCTGACCGCAGAAACGACGACCCCCGGAAGCTACGACCTGGACATGAGCGACGACACGCAGCGGACGTTCGTGGTTGACGCACCGGCGCAGACCTTCAGCATTGATGGGCTGTGGAACACGGTCGAGACACAGGACGACGGCTACACCATCGTGCAGGAGACCGAGTTCGATCTGCCGCCCGACTTCGGCCAGGGCCAGGTGGTCTATCTCGACCTGGGCCAGGTGCACGTGATGGCGCAGGTCACGCTCAACGGGAAAGAGTACGACACGTTGTGGATGCCGCCGTTTGCGCTGGAGGTGACCGATAGGTTGCATGCGGGCGCTAACAATCTGCGCGTGTTGGTCAGTTCCACTTGTCAGGGTGAGCCGACGATAGGACCGGTGCAACTGCGTACGGCTGCGCGGGTGATCGTCAACCCGTAGATTGCGATCATTTTCAGCCGTGAATGAGGGACAATGCTCCGCCACCCGCGCTGTGGGGTGATCTGCCGAAGGATCAATTGCCGACTACCGGGGCAAAAACAACCCGGGCACACTACGGCAGCATTGAAAGGCGACCCAAGGGGGGCAATCCTGGGGGGCCCATCCGATCATGTAGTCGCCGCGGATATTTCCGTGTGACGGTCATTAACGGAGATGGCCGCCGCCCGGAGGGGTAAGACGGCCAAGTCCGTCCATGACAGATTGGAGCAAGGTGTGGTGACTTTCAGACGATGGGCTTTCGTCCTGGCGATGGCTGTGGCATCCGGTTGGTGCGGGGTGAAGGCGCCGGCGGCGGAAATCTTGCCGGTGGCGGATTGCTACGTGCAGAACTCCGATCCGGACGCGCCGTACGGCACGGCTGACAACTTCGCCACCTGGACCGCTTACATGAGCGGGTTGCGCGGCCGGTCCTACCTCCGCTTCGCGCTCGATGGGATGCCCGCCAGCTCCCAGATCGCGTCGATCGAACTGAACCTCTACCAATACGTGGCCGGCGGATACGTGCCCATCGTCAACGTCTATCACGTGCCCGACGACACATGGAGCGAAACCGCCACCACCTGGAACAATCAGCCCTACACCGCCCTGCTGGCCAGCGATCTGCTGGCGACCGAGGACATCGGCTTCGACGCCGGTTGGAAGAGCTTCGACCTGCTGTCCAACGGCTTGTGGGACTACGACGCAGATCTGGCGGACGGATACGTCTCGCTGCTGATCCGCAGCAACGAGAACGGCGACGAGGCGCACAGCTTCTACAGCCGCGAGGAAGCTGTTGAAGGCGATTACGCCCCGTTCCTGCGCATCACACTGCTGCCCGAGCCGGCCACACTGGGATGGCTGGCGATCGGTGTCGTGCTGGGCATGACCCGCCGTCGTGGATCTTCATTTTGCTGCACAAGGACTGTGCGGCCAACACATCACAGCGCGGCTGGCGTAACCTGCTGACCGCGCTGTTTTTCTGCATTGCTTCGCACGGATACCGCCCGTATCAGCGGCGGCGCATCACCACGAGCATCACGCCGACGGCCAGCAGTTGCAGTGCGGCCGGCTCGGGCACCACGAAGGTCAACTCGCCGGAGATGGCATAGACACTGAACTCGCTGGACTGATCGATGGCGTTGGCGGTGACCCAGGTGCTCGAGGCGGTGAGCGCCCCGGTGGTGGACTTGGTGTGCTGATCGGTGCCCAGGGCCAGCGACTTGCCCGCATCCACGCCGGTCGGCTGAATGAACTGGGAGCCGGAAGTGTTGCTGCCGGTCCAGATCCAATCGGTCGGCGCCCCGCCTGTTTCGGTGACATTGATCACCGCATCGAGGCTGCCGTCCCACATGTCGCCGTAGCTGTCTGCGACTTTGACGCCGTCAACGCGGAAGACCGGTGCGGTGATCGGGGCGTTGGCGTTGGCGTTAACCGTGCGCGTCGAGGCAATGGCCTTCCAGGTGGTGGCGATGTCCTTGACCCAACTGCCGGCCGCGCCCGCCACCGAATTGACGAAAGCGTTGTAGTCAGCAATGTCACTGGACGTGGCGTCGATGGCGGTGGAGGTGGCAAAGACGATGTGGTATTTGTCACCGTTGTTCAACCCGATCGGATCGACAAGGGCCGCCATGGCCGAGCTGGTCACGATGGCGATCAAACCCACCAGCGCGGTCAGGTACCGAACAGACTTTGCGTTCGTCATCACCGATCTCCTCCAAGGGCCGCCATGGGGCCGCCACATTTTCGTTTCACGCGCGGCACAACAACCCGCTGTGCGGGACGCAACGTCCCGACGTTTCACTCTCATTCTCCTCGCATCGCCTATACAAATCGGCTTGAGCTTCCTCGGCCGGACATGGGCACGGGCGCAAGCACACAAACATGGTGTCCCGGCTGGGCACATCGTATGGTGACCGAGCGAGCCCACAAGTCCCTGATTCAACCGTAGGCCGAAGCGGGGACAACGTACCCGCAAGAACGAGCCGGGAGAGGCATCAAAGGCGTATGGAAGTCTTCAGATTATCATGCCCTCCATGGGGCCGGCATCCATCCTTCATCCCGTTCGACCGCGACAGGTGATGATGAACAAGGGAAGGAAGCAATTGAAATACTGGATTGGCCTGATTGAAGCGGTGTTTCTGTCTTTGGCCTGCGTGACAAACGCGCCGGCGGACGATGCGGGGCGGGCGGATGACGTGGCGGCGGAACTGGGACGTTTTGCCGCGGCGTGGTCCGAGCCGGTGCCGGTGGATGACGCTCGTTACGGGATCGTGCGCGTGCTGTCGTTGTTGAATCTCAACTATCCGGGGTTGGTAAAAGTCAAAGCCGCGGCGGAGGCTGGGCAGTACGAGTTGGCGCAGGAAGAGTTGTTGCACTATTTCAAAGCGACGCGCACCGATCGGCCGACGGAGCCGGACGTTTCGATTCGCGGGAAGAATCATCGCTGGATTGCGGACAACGCGCTGCGGCACCTTTTCCAGGGCAACGGCGATGCTCACCCGCCGGTGTATCGCGGGACCCGGATCGACTGGGTGGGCAAGGCGGTGGTGGACGGGCAGGTGATCAACGACGTGGAGTGGTATCACCAGTTTCACCGCCTGTTCTGGTGGCCGGCCCTGGCCTGGACGTACACAGACACCGCAGATGAGCGGTACTTTCTGGAATGGCGCTACGAGATGGTCCGTTGGGCGACCCACAATCTGCCGATCAGCCAAGACACGCCGGACTTCATTCCCACCGGCATGAACACCTATTTCCGTTGCCAGCAGTTGACCAGGGTGCTGCCGCACATGATTCGTTCCCAAAACTTTGATTCCAGGACGCTGCTCTACTTTCTGGTCTTCTTCCACGAGCAGGCGGAGTACATCCGCACCGTCTATTCATCCAGCGGCAATCACCTGCTGGGCGAGCTGAGCACGGTGTTTCTCAACGGCGTCAAGTTTCCGGAATTCAAGCTGGCGCCGCAATGGATTGACGAAGCAGCCGCCCGGCTGCCGCAGATGATGTTCGATGAAGTGTATGGCGACGGCATGAACAAGGAACTGGTCTTCAGCTATCACGTGATGTACACGAGCCTGTTCGCCCAGGCATACACCCTGTTTCGGGAGAACGGCTACGCCGATCGGCTGCCGGCCGAGTTTTATCGCCGATTGCTGAAGATGATGGACATCTATGCCATGCAGTGCTTCCCCGATTTCACGGTCACGCAGTTCGGCGATGCCTGGAAGTATCGTGATCCATCCGCAGCGTTTCGCAACGAGATGGCGCCGTATGTGAAGGATCTTCCCTATGCGGAATTCTTTCTTTCCAGGGGCAAACAGGGCAATCCGCCGGACCGTTGCAATGCGGCTTATCCCGAGAGCGGGTTTTATTTTTTCCGCTCGGATTGGACGCCGGATGCCGTGTTCATGGCTGCCAAGTGCTCACCGCCGGGCGCCTGGCATAACCAGTTTGACAACGGAACCTTCGAGCTGTACGCCTGCGGCCGAAACCTGATGACTGACACCGGCAGCTACATGTACGGCAGCTATTTGGAGGATGACCGCCGATGGCGTGAATGGTTTCGCAGCACCCGGGTGCATCAGACGCTGACGCTCGACAACCAGAACGCCGAGCGCCAGCCGCGGCATATCCTCTGGCTGGAGAAGGACAACCTGGTGGCGGCCGTGTTTGAGAACGCAAGCTATCCGGGACTGACCCATCGTCGCAGCATTCTGTTCATCGACAACCGCTGGTTTCTGATCTATGACGAAGTGATCGGCGACGCGGCCGGGGACGTGGGAATCCACTTCCAGTTTGCTCCCGGCGAATGTGAATTGGACGGCCTGAGTGCTCGAACGGGCTATCCGCAGGGCGCCAACCTGCTGGTGAAAACTTTCCCCCAGGGCAAGGATGTTGAGCTTGAGAAAGAGGAAGGCTGGATTTCGTATAAGCCGCAGGTCAAGGAGCCGCGCCCGGCCTGGTGCTGGAAAGTGACCAGGGACAAGAGCGATCCGCAGATCACGCTCCTGACCGCGCTGATACCGTATCGCCAAGGCCAAGCACCGAAAACGGTCGAAGCCACGGTGACTGATGCGGAAGACGCGCGGATTTTTGAATTGCAGGTGGACCAGACCGTCCGGCACCTCGAACTGGATATGAGCGCCACCAATGAATGAACATCGACCACGTGCGCGCCACACGCTCCGGCAGTCGCTGCGTCGGTTCGTTGAGGCGGCGGGTTTTGCGAGTCGTTCCCTGACCGGGGAGCAAGAGGAGAACCGTTCAATAGCGCAACGACCAACAGGAGGGTAATTCCAGTCAGAAAGGCTCCGACGACATGCAATACGTCCTGTCTGCATACGTCATGGCAACAACGTTACTGATCATCAGCACTTTCGTTTTCGTGCGCACCTGGTGGGCTCGCGTTCTCTGGCTTGCGGCCATTGCGGGATCAATCGCTTTGGGCTACTTCGGCCTGGCGGTTCAAGTGCTTATGATCATCGTGATGGCTGTGAAGGAAGTGCTGATGCGGATACAAGCTGGTGAAAGTGAGCGTTTCCATTTTGAGGAAGAGTCCGGCAAAGTAATCGCGACCAGCGAACAGACGGGGCAGATGGTGGTTTACTCAACGACCGATCAGATGCCGCTGCATGTGCATTCGCAGTATCTGGCCTCCCGCAATAATCGCCCGCAACCTTAACGGCGACGAAGGCGACGCGGGCACACTAACGTCAGCGAGAGAAATGCGAACGCCATGCCGGCCGGCTCGGGCACGGGTAATCCCATCGCCTGCAGCGCGCTGTCGAAGCTCAAGGCTGTGTCCGCCGAAGCGCCGAAGCCCCAGTGATCGCCGAGGATTTGCAGGTCGGCCAGGTCCACGGCGCCGTCGCCGTTGAAGTCGGCCTGGGCCCAGGAGGTGACGGCGCTGCCCCAGTGGTCGCCCAGGATCTGAAGATCATCGAGGCCCACGGTGCCGTCGAGGTCAGCGTCGCCGAACTCGCTGGACGCCAGGGTGTGCAGCCAGTAGGAAATATCGTCGCTGTTGACCTGGCCGTCAGTGGTCAGATCGTAAGCCAGGTTGAGCGGGCCGGCCACGGAGTCGAAGAGCATGTCGAGGTCGCCGGCATCCAGCAAGCTGTTCTGGTTGCGATCGCCATAGACGCCGCCGAGCGCGGGGACGACGGATTGGAGGAAGCTCATGTAGCTGGTGACACGGGTGACGAGGTTGAGGTCGCCGTAGGTGTCGCGGTTCTCCGGTTCGGCAGCACCGGGGTATTGATAGCTATCAAGATCGCCGGAGTGGACGCCGGCCAGATACCAGGTGGAGCCGACCTGGATGAACGAGCCGCCGCCGCTGTCGCCGGGCCCGATGGAGTATTCCAGCGTGATGGGCGTAGAGGAGCCGAGATAGTTGGTGCTGCTGTGGTAGGGATCGCTGGCAGGCGAGTCGAAGTCCCAGACCAGCGCAGGGCGGGTGGCGGTGTTGGAGAGAGAAGAGATGGTGAGGCTGGGAGAGAAGTAGGCGGTGTTGTCGATGGTGTTGGTGCCGGCCCGGCGTGTGCCGGCGGCGAGGTTGGAGCCGGTTTGTCCCGTGCCGGTCTTGCCATAACCGACCATGGTGACGGTCTTGCCGATCTCGGAGCTGCCGGTGTAGAGATTGGCCGGTGCGATATCGAGCAGGGGACTGTCGATGTAGACCAAGGCCATGTCATAGCCGTTGTTGATGTTGCCGGTCCAGCCGGAAGGCACATAGACCTGTGATTCGTTGATCGAGTAGTTGCTGCCGAAGACGGTGCGGAAGGTGTATGAGGTCGCGATGTCGTTGACGAAGCCATCCCCGTCGAGATCGACGCAGTGAGCGGCGGTGAGGATCCAGTGCGGAGCGACGAGAGTGGCTGAGCAGAGCACGCCGGAGGAGGTGGTCAGGCGGCCGACGGGATTGAACTGCGATTGGTAAGCAAGGCTGGTGTAGTTGCTGTCGGCCGTATCGTGCCGGATGGTGCCCGCCGACGCCGGTGCGTTGACGGCAAGCAGGGCCAGGGCAAGCAACAGCCCAGCCATGAGACGTGGCTGGACATACAACGGACCGGCCGTCCTTCTGCATGAACGTAAGCAGGATGTCAGGGTCACATCTCCTCCCGTGAGCTAGCTAATTGTATCCCGGAACGGACGGACTACCAGCAAAAACGCATGTCTGATAGTCCAGGTTGATTGACCGCAGGGCAGCTTGCACGGCACAGGGGCACCCCCCCCTGCACGAACGCTTCCAAAGGCGGATTTTTGCTCCCGGGGACGGGTTCATGCCCAGTTGTCGGCCAATGGGGTGGGTGATCTGGCCGATGAGAGGTATAATGAGGAACTCGCCCTGCCGGATTCGGCAGGGGTCCGAGCGGGGCCGACGCCCAAGGGTGGAGGCCGACCGGGGGTTGACAATTGGGGCCGACTGGTATCGATCGGACGGAACCGGAATCCGGTGGCGCGTCGAGGTGCACCCTGGCCTCGTAAAAAAGGGTGCAAAACCACAAATGCCAACGATAACATCGCTGGTCGGGTTGGCTTCGCGCCGGCCCTGGCTGCCTAAATAGCAGCCGTGTCCTGAGCTGGAGTGTCTGCGGCCGACTCAGGACAACTGACTAGCAGACTCGCTGTCGTGCTGCGCCGCGGGGCATGACGGTTAAAACTTACCGTGACTGGAACCAGCACAGGCTGTCGATCGCCGGCGTCTGGTTTGAGATTAAACGACCGACTACACGCGTAGAAGCCGATTCACGACTGCTCCGACACGGGGGTTCGACTCCCCCCGGCTCCATTTTTGATCAACTTGGCAAACATCAATCGTGTTCACCAAGTCATGGCATAGGGCGAATATGTAACCCATGTGCCTTTCCCGCCAAAGACCATTTCCACTCGCTTACGGCTGATTCTACTTCTCGTGCAGCCGATCCATCACGCGTTGACAAAGTGCCGGCATGGCCCGTCGGACGCGCAGGGTCATGCGGCCGCCGATGGTCCGGGGATCCTCGACGACGACGGCGATGATCTGCACCTGACGGGGAAAACGCAGGCCCATTCGCTCGGCCAGCATTTTCAGCTCCGGCAGGCCCGCGTAATGGGGGGACGCCATCGACACCGGGCGCAGGTCGTCCAGGCCCAGTTCGACAATGGTTCCCGGACGATGTCGTGGATCGCAAATGGCATCGATGATGATCAGACGCTCGTAGCCGACGATCAGATCCAGTAGGGCAACGCCATGCAGCGACGAAGCGACGACCAGGGCGGCATCACCCACGCGCCGGGCGAGGCATCGCGCCGTCACAGGGCCGATGGCATCGTCGCTGAGCAGGTCATTGCCCAGTCCGAGCACCAGTGTCCCGGCTGCGGACCTTCGCGCCCGGGAGGAACTTTTATTGGTGATCGTTCCCTTGCCAATCACGACGGACCTCCGTGATCAACTGGTGGTTGACGTCGAACACGCGGACGATCAGCGGCATCTCGCCGGGCAGCGCATGCGTGGCGCAGCCGTGACACGGATCGTAGGCCCGGAAGGCCATCTCGATCTGGTTGAGGATGCCGTCATCGACTTTGTTCTTGTGGATCAGGGCCTTGGCGGCGCGATCGACGGACATGGCAATGCGGGCAGCGTTGTTCTGGGTGGCCACAATCAGGTTGGCCTTCTGAATGATGCCATCGGCGTCGGTCACGTAGTGATGAAACAGCGTGCCGCGCGGAGCTTCCACCACGCCGATGCCTTCCGTGGGCGTGGCCGTGGGAATGTTGCGGATGTTGGCGTTAGCCAGTTCATCGTCCCCTGCCAGTTCCAGCATCATTTCCGCAGCGGCCAGCAACTCGATGACTCTTGCCCAGTGGTTGGCCAGCGTATGGTGGACCGGCTTGCCGCCCAGTGTCTGATTGAATTGCTCGTATGCCTCCTGGGCAACCGGGGTGGGCATGGCTTCGGCGGCATTCAGGCGTGCCAGCGGCGCCACCGCGAAGACACCGCTGTCGGGGCCTTCCACGAAACCCTTCCAGCCCACGCGCTTGAGGTAGGGGAACTTGATGTAGCTCCACGGTTCGACGTGCTCGGCGATCTCGGCTGCATAGTCCTGGGCTCGGAACTTGATGCGCTCACGTCCCTGCGGGTCCACCACGCGCAGCATGCCGTCATAAAAGTTCAGGCGGTTCCGCTCATCCACCAGCCCCATGTAGTGTGTGCGATGCGTGTAGCCTTCGGACAGGATCAGGTCCACGTAGGCCTTGTTCTGAAGCACGATGTCATGGAAGACCTTGAGCGTGAATTGGCCGAACTCCACCGCCTTGCGAGCGACTTCGATGCAGCGCAGTTGCTCATCCACGGAGACCTCGCGGGCCACGCCGCCGGGCAGGCCGAACACGGGATGAATGATTTTGCCGGCCAGGGTGGTGATCAGCTCGCGCACGTCGCGGCGCATGGCGATGACCTGCCTGCCGACCTCCTCGCCGACCTTGCCGATGACGCCCAGGACATTCCGTTCGGCTTTAGGCGCGGTGGGTCCGACGACGAAGTCCGGCCCACCCAGGAAATAAAAGTGCAGGGCATGATCCTCAAAGCAGAAGCTGTTGTAGACGAACTCACGGATTCTGCGGCCGGCGGGTGTCGGCTCGACGTGATAGAGATCGTCGAGGGCTTTGGTGGCAGCCATGTGATGGGCCATGGGGCAGACGCCGCAGATGCGCGAGGTGATCTGCGGGGCATCTTCGGCCGGTCGCCCTTCCAGGAACTTCTCGAAGCCGCGCAGTTCGGGCACCTGGAAGTATGCGTGATCGACCTCGCCCTCATCGTTGAGCAGCACGTCGATCTTGCCGTGCCCCTCCAGGCGGGTAATGGGATCAATCGTGATGTGCCGCACCATGATTAGTCACCTCCGACAGGTTGAGGTACGTGACCGAACAGGCTGGAAGCAGGCAGCCGGCCATAGCGGGCGAAGATGCCGGCCGGGTCGGGCAAGGTGGCGACGGCGGCGTCGATGGCCGGCTCATCGTTGGCATCGATCAGTGATGCCAGGGCGTTGATCGCTGCCCCCGCGTGATCGATCGCGCCGCTGACCGGGCCCAGACAGCCGGTGCAGGGCATGTTGGCGCGGATGCACGCGGCATCGCAACCGCTGCGGGTGGCCGGCCCCATGCAGGCCAGACCTTGCGCCAACAGACATTTGTGGGGATCGATCTGGATCTCGTGGGGGCGATGGAAACGAGTCAACTGCGGGTTCTCCGGCTTGGTGTCGATGCGCGGACACTCATGGCACAAAGCCACGTCCGGAGCCAGCACTGTTCCCGGCGCGGGCATCTGACCGCTCAACAGCGCCTCCAAAGCACCGGCCAGCAGCTTCACCGGCGGAGCGCAGCCCGGAATGTAGTAATCCACCGGCACCACCTGGTCGAGGGCCTTGACCTGCTCATCAATGGTGGGCAGTTCGACCTCGCCTTCAGGCACACTGGCGCGGTGCTGCGGACGCACATGCTGCGGGTTGTCCGTGCTGGGATTGTCGTCATACACCCGATCCAGCAGGTCCTTGAGCGGATAGAGGTTGGCCAGGCCGGGGATACCTCCCTGGCAGGAGCAACTGCCGTAAGCGATCAACAGTTTGGATTTATGGCGAAGCAGCTTGACCATCTCACGCTGTTCGCTGTTGCGCACGGCGCCATTGACGAAGCATACGGTCATTTCACCATCCGCCATCTGCTCCACATCCTGGCGCTTGAAGTCCATGGCCACGGGGAAGAAGACGAAATCGACCTTGCTGACGACATCGAGCAACTTCTCCGCCAGATCAACGACGGATTCCTCACAGCCGCCGCAGGAAGCGCACCAGTAAAATCCGACCTTGGGCTTGCCATTTCTGCCATCAACCAGTGGGGGCGACAAATCGAGCTGGGCGGGCGGAGGCAGCCTGCGTGAATAAGCATCGCGCCGGAAGGGGCCGAGCTGACGGATCTGCTCAACCATCTCGTCGGTGACCTTCTGAACGCGATCGCCCTCGGAGGCGGCGATCCACTCCAGGCGCACGCGCTGCGGCTCGACCCCCAGTTGCCCCAGATATTTCCGCAGCAGCTTGAAGCGGCGAAGGCATTTGTAGTTGCCTTCACGGTAATGGCAGTCACCCGGATGACACCCGCCGATCAGCACGCCGTCAGCGCCGCTGCGCAAAGCGGTGAGGACGAACTGCACATCCAGTCGCCCTGAGCACATCAGGCGGATCACGCGCGTGTTGGGCGCGTAGGCCATGCGCGAGGTGCCCGCCAGGTCGCTGGCGGTGTAGGTGCACCAGTTGCAGAAGAACGCGGCAATGCGCGGCTCAAACGGTTCGTTGACGGGCAGATGAATGTCCTCAGGCATAACTGAGCACCCCTTGGATCTCTTCGTAGATCTCGTCGTCGGTAAACAGGTGTTGTTGTGCTGCGCCGGACGGACAGGCTGCCACGCACGTGCCGCAGCCCTTGCACAGAGCATCGTTGACCACCGCCACGCTCTTTTGCTTGTCGCGGCTGATCGCTTTGAACGGACACAACGGGATGCAGGTCTTGCACCCGCTGCATTTGGCTTCGTCAATCCAGGCGGTGTTGGGCTCCACGGTTACATAACCCTTGTCCACGAGACACAGCGCTTCGGCGGCGGCGGCGCCGGCCTGGGCCACGGTCTCGGGAATGTCCTTGGGCCCCTGGCAGGTGCCGGCCAGGAAAATGCCGTCGCTGAAGGTGGACACCGGCCCCAGTTTGGGGTGACGCTCCAGGAAAAAGCCGTCACGCGAACAGGAAATGTTGAACAGTCGCTGCACCATCCCGGCGTCGGTCTGCGGTTCCAGACCCACCGCCAGGATGACCATGTCCACCGGGATCCGCCGCGCCTGGCCGATCAGGGTGTCCTCCACGCGAATGATCATTCGCCCCTCTTCCTGGGGTGTCATGGCCCAATCCGTGACCTCCGCCACCCGGCCGCGCACGAACTGCACGCCCTCGCGCAGCACCTGGTCGTAAAACTCCTCGTAGCCTTTGAATGCCGTGCGCATGTCGATGTAGAAGTTGTAAACCTCCGCCCCGGTGCGCTCCTTCATCAGATGCGCCATCTTCAAGGCGCTCATGCAGCAGACGTTCGAGCAATAGGGATTGAAACGGAAATCCCGGGAGCCGACGCAATGGATGACCCCCACCGCTTTCGGCACTGAGCCGTCACGCAACACGACCTTGCCCCCGGTCGGTCCCGCCGCATTGACCAGGCGCTCGACCTCCAGCGTCGTGTACACATTGGGCAGTCGGCCGTATCCATATTCGGGGACACGTTTGGCGTCGAACAACCGATAGCCCGTCGCCAGGATGATGGCGCCGACATCAATCTCGATGTGCTCCGCCTGCTGATCGAAGTTGATCGCAGCCCGCTCGCAAGCCGCCACGCACGATTGGGCGCATTTGCCCTTCATCAGTTGCAGGCACAACTTGGGATCGATCACCACCGCGCCCGGCGTGGCCTGGGGGAAGGGCATGTAAACCGGCTTGCGCCTGGAGAGCCCCACGTTGAACTCGTCGGGCACCTGTGTTTTTTCCTTCTTGAAAACGCAGGCCTCCACGCAATCGCCGCAGGCCACGCACAATTTCTCATCCACGTAGCGCGGTTTGCGGGTGACGGTGACCTTGAAGTTGCCGGCATAGCCGGTGACCTGGCTGACTTCGGAATAGGACCACAACGTGATGTTGGGATGGCTGCGCACCTGCGACATCTTGGGCGTGAGGATGCAGGCGGCGCAGTCGAGAGTGGGAAAAGTCTTGTCAAATTGTGCCATGTGTCCACCGATGGACGGCTCGCGCTCGATGAGATAGACGTGCCGGTTGGCATTGGCCAGGGTCAGGGCGGCGTGAATGCCGGCGATGCCGCCTCCCACCACCAGCACATCCGGATGCACGGGGACTCGCTTGGTCTCCAGTGATGTGGCATGGGCCACGCGACGAACAGCGCCGGCAATCAGGGCTTTGGCCTTGTCCGTGGCCTGCACCGGTTCGCCGGTCACCCAGCTCACCTGTTCGCGAATGTTGGCCATCTGGAAATAAAACGGGTTGAGCCCCGCATCAGCGCAAGCCTTGCGGAACGTCTGTTCGTGCAGCAGAGGCGAGCACGAGGCCACCACCACGCGGTTGACGCCTTGCTCACGGATGTCCTGCTTGATCATGTCCTGGCCGGGATCGGAGCACATGAACTTGTAATCGCGGGCCACCACCACGTTCGGCAGCCTGGCCGCGAACTGTCGAGTCTGGTCCATCTTCACCTTGGAGGCGATATTCATGCCGCAGTGGCACAGATAAACGCCGACGCGGATATCTGACTCAGACTCGGGGTTGGAGGCGATCATGTTCCGCTCCTGTCAGACGGTTGTCAGATCGGGTTGCACGGGCGTCATCATGCGTTGCAGGCCCAGTTGCGATCGGTCCAGACCGAACGCCAGCCCCAGCATCTGCGTGAAATAGGCCACGGGCATGGGCCGGCCGTCACCGAACCGGCGGCGAATGCGCGGTTGATAGCACTCGAGATTGAACTGGCACAGCGGGCAGCAGGTGGCCACGAACTCCGCTCCGCGCTTGTGCGCTTCACGCAACAGAATTTGAGAAAGGCGCAGACCCGCTGTCTCAATCGTCCCGGTCAGCGATGCCCCGCAGCAGCGCGTCTTCAGGGGCCAATCCACCGTCTCGGCCCCGGCGGCGCGCAGCAACTTGTCCATGGTCATGGGGTCGTTCTGGTCATCGAAGCCGGCGTACGGACGCACGACCTGGCAACCGTAGTAGCAGGCGATCTTCACGTCCTTCAGCGGGCGCGTCACGCGCCTGGCCACCGCCTCGGTGCCGATGTCGTTGATCAGCACATCGAGCGGGTGGCGCACCCGGACGCGATCATCGTAGCGCATGCCGCCCTCAGCCAGGGCATCGGCGATGGTGCGGCGAACCTTCGGGTATTGCCGCGCGTATTGCTGAACCTTGGCCAGGCAGAGGTAACAGGCGTTGCACGGCGCGACCAGGCAGGCCGGCTCACCCTTTTGCAGCTCCGCCGCCAACGCCAGGTTGCGGGCCGCCAACGTGAACGCCTGCATCTGATCGACCGACATGTACGCCGTCGCGCCGCAGCAGTTCCACTGCGGCAACTCGGTCAGGGGAACGCCAAGCGCTTCGAAAACCGCCAGCAATGATTCCTCGTATGCGCGGCCGGTCCCCTTCAGCGAACAACCCGGGTAATAGAAGTACTTCATGTGACGTCTCCGCTGTGAGATGGCGGTTGGCTGACACCCGTCGCTGTGGAGCTTGACTTCCTGACTCCGTTCAGTGCCCGCTGTAACTGGTCGAGGCCCTGGTTCATGGCATCCTGTCGCATCATCAGCCGACCGCGACGCAACAGTTTCAGTCCGAGCCCCGCCTGGCGCAGAAGCTGCCATGGTCGTGTCTTGAGCCACATCCTGGTCACAATGCGTCCTTCGTTGCTCCGGCCCGTGCGCTGCACCGACTTGAAAAACTCACGTGCCAGCACCGGTGTTGCGAAGCGCTTCGGGTAATACCCTTCTTTCAGCGCCTGCTGCTTGAGGACGTACATCACGTCGGTGATCTTGATCTTCTTGGGGCAATTCACCGTGCAGGCATAGCAGGAAGTGCACAGCCAGATGGTGTTGCTGGACAGCACCTCCTGCTTGAAGCCCGCCCGCGCCAGGGCCATGATCCGGCGCGGCGTGTGGTCCATGTAAAGGCTCAAGGGGCAGGCGCTGCTGCACGCGCCGCATTGGAAGCAGCGATACAGTTCCTCGGCTCCGGGCGAGGCGGCGATCCGGCGGCCGAAGCTGCGGTCCAACTCCTGCTCATACTTGACCTGACGTTTGATCTGCATTGCACGCATCTTGCCGCTCCTTGCTGGAGTGCCGGGTCTCACTGACGCAGAAGATGTCCGCGGGATTGCGGAAGCGAATGACCGGGCCGGGCGTGGCCAGCATGAGCCAACAGCCGGCAGATCCGTGATCGCGTCGCATGGGCGAACGCAGCCGTGTCACATGGAGCGGAACAGCCCCACAGCGCCGCCTCACCGGCGCCCGGCACAGAGACTGTGTTGAACGGCCCGGGTGAAAACGGGTATGCCTCCCGGAATCTTTCATTCGAGAGCTGGACGATCAGCGTGGAAGTGATGTGATTTTCAAAATGCTTACCAATGACGCGCGCGGCACGGGGGAAAAAACTGGTCGAGCCGTGCACGCTAGGGGAAACGGAATATGCCGTGGCCCCTGGCATGGTATCGCCCACATACGGGCTGTCATCAACGCATGAACATTGTCCTTCTATCCATATTGCGATTGCGAACGTCTGATGCAATCGTCAATGATCTACAAATACACAAAGAAATGGCTTGCCCTCAATGTAAAACCAGCCCGATGCCCTGTCAACGAATATCGAAAGCAATTGCGCCGAATTATGCGAGAATGATTCCAGAGAACGTGTCGTTCTCGATGTGAACCTTCAGGATCACGTTTGCGTCCGTTGATGGCGCCTGGCTGGGGTATGCAAACAAGATCGGCTGCACTTGCTTTTGCGCTCTTGCCTGATCAACAACACCTCGAAATGCACGCTGGTGAGTGAGAACCGCCCGATTCACACCAGAACCCAGGACGTCAGATCCACGCTGATCAGAAACAATTCCGAAAACCCCTAAGGTTGCTGGGCCAGACGATACGCTTCGGCTGCTTCGCGCCAGCGTTCGGCATGCTCGTAGATTCGGCCCAGAAGCAGATAGGCATCCCGCTGCAAATCCTTGTTCTGCACGAGGGGTTCGGCCAGCACCTGCGCTTCATCCCAGCGATCCAGCGCAACCAGGGCGCGGGCCTGCAACAGATTTCGCTTGTCGCTTCGGCTTGCATCGGGTTGAACCATCGCCAACCGGGTCAAGGCCTGCTCCGGCTGATCCAGATCCATCAACGTCTGCGCCAACGCCAACTGCAATTCAACTTCGTCCGGGTGCAGCTCCAGCGCCTCGGTCAGCACCTTCTTCGCCTGCTGCGGATGATTCTGCTGCCGCAACTGTGACGCCAGGCCCAGGTATTGATCCACGCGCCGTTTTTGACCGTCATCCACGATGGCGGCAACGGGCTTCGGCGGGCTGCTTTGGCCGGGATTCATGGCTGCATCCAGATAACCCTGCAGGCGAATGGCCAGCGAGAGCGGCACGCCGCCGAGTCGCGCCAATTCCCTGCCGTTGTGATCCACCATCAGCACCAGCGGCCAACCGTGGATATTCAGTTCGTTGTTCAACTCACCCTTTTCATCAGGCACGATCTGCCAGGCGTTGTACAGCGACAGCAAATTCGCGGCGGCGGCCGGCGCGTCAGCGCCCGAAACCAGCACCAGGATCCTGGCCTGCTTGGCATCGCGCAGCACCGCAATGAGCGGAGCAAGAGATTTGGCGTCCGGCACGCTGTCGCAGCGCAGGGCAATGATGATGTTCATCGACCCATCACCGGGCACGGTGATCGCATCGCCGGCCGTGTCACGGGCTGTGAAGCGAATGGGAGCGGGCGGGGCCGAGCGAATCGGTGCGGGCGGCTCCTTGTCGATGCGGGAGTCGAACGCCACGGGATTGACCCGATCGTAACTCAAAGGCACATGGCAACCCGCCAGGCAGAATCCGCCGTTTTCCGTTTCGCGGAAGCCGATATCCGTTTCCCAATTCTTAAACTGCAGCGAGGTGCGAATCAGCTTGGTGTTGTCGCTGACGTGCCGGCGATGGCAGCTTGTGCACGATCGACCCCAACGATCGTTGACGTGCAGTGCGTGCAGGTTGGTCTGCCCGTTACGGAACCTGGTGACCGGCTGCTCCTGCGGCGCTTGCTGAACCACCAGCCCGGCGTCATGGCACTGGAAGCAGAACGCATAGTTCTCCACGGCGAACAACTGACGAGGCTCGTTGCTGAAGCTCTGGGTCAGCAGGTTGGCGTTCATGGAGCCGTGCGGTTGATGGCAACCCTCGCACAGGCCGTCGCTCATCGGCCCATGGCCATGCAGCGACAGGTCGGCCAGTTGAGGAACGGCCGCTACCGTTCGACCATCGGGCGTCTGCACCGGTTCGTCGTGGCAGGTCAGGCAAAGACGCTGGGGCACATCGCGCAGAAGTCCCGCCAGGTTACCGCCGTGCGGCGTATGACAGTTATCGCAGCTTTGCTTGTCTTGCACCGCTCCGCTGTGTCGGAACGCTGCCTGCGTGACGGTGTTGTAGGTCTGCTCGTGACAGTCGTAGCACAACTGGGGAACGGCCGCCACCAGCGACAGCGGCTGATCGGAGCCGTGCGGATCGTGGCATCGTTCGCACTGTTCCTTGAGCGCTTCGTGCGTGAACGCGGCCCCGGCCAGTTGGCGGCCGAACTCCTGATGGCAGGTCAGGCATAAATCGCTGCCGACCGCATCGAGCAGGTTGGCCAGACGCGAGGCGTGCGGGGCGTGGCAGGTGATACACTCGCCGTCATGCACTGGACTGTGCAGGAAGCTGCTGGTGCGCGTAAAGCTTTCATGGCAGCGATCGCAGGTGGCGGCAACCGATTCCTCGCGCATCAGGCTCCGCGTCGATGAGCCGTGCGGATTGTGACAGCCCAGGCATTCTTCATTCTGCACCGGCTCGTGCACCACGGGCATGTTGGACACGTCGAACTCGTGGCAATAGGTGCACAGTTCCTTCCTGGCCCGCAGCAGCTTGAACTGATGCTTGTCTTTGTCCACCAATTCGTGGCAGACATCGCATGCGTTGACGCTGACAGGCCCGTGCTGGTGGGCGAAGGCCTTGACCGCGACGTGACACTCCTCGGTGACGCAGGAGGCATCGCCCGGCTCCGGCATGCGGGCCGAGGTGTGCTGGTCAAAGGTCGGCTCGTGCGGTGGGGCAACGGGCAACGCGGCCGCCTGCACAATCGCCGCCGGGTTGGCCTTTTCCGCCAGGGCTTCATCCATCGCCACGTGCATCGGTCGCAACGGACGGGGACGCAGGCTGGCCCACAAGATCTGCGCAGTTTGTTCGGCATCACTTTCGGCGGCGAGCGTGGACGGAGGCGCTACTTGCGGACCGGGCCGATCCTTCGGCAGTGCGACCATCTTCTGCCCGTGGCATGCGCTGTCACCGCAGTCAGCCTGCGCGACAAAGTCCAAGGACCGATGGCACTGTTCGCAGGTTAAGTCGGCATGGTCGTCGTCCAGCGTTTGGCCGGTGAGCGCATGATCGAAAGGCGGGGGCGGCGAGGCGTCCTGGTCATAGTGACATTTGGCGCAGGGCTGGTCCTGATGGCAGGTCATGCACGGCCCGTGTGAATCACGCCACGAGGCGGCCGGCTCAACCGGTTTGCGATGGTTGCCGTCGGCAACCTCACCGCTGTGACAGTCCGCGCAGGTGTCGCGGTGATGGCATTGCTCGCAGGCGATGCCGAAAGCCTGCACGTGCTCCTGGTGACGGAAAGTGACTTTGGGGCCGGCTGCCGGTGTAAATCGGGCGATGAACACCTTCTCGACGGGCGCTTCGAGCGGTGGGTGCATGCGGCCGACAATGTCGCCGACCGTGGGGGCTGTGCTGGCAGCCGCCTTGTCCTTGGGGGCGTGACACATGCCACAGTTGTTGGCGCCGCTCCAGTCCTTGTGACAGTTCAGACACTGGCGATGGTAAGCGCCCTGGAGGCTGGGCTGCTCGATGTCGATGTCCTGGCTGTCAGCGGGATGACACGTGCGGCATTGCGGCGTTTTGGCTGCGTTTTCCTGCTGATGCTTGTCAATGTCGATATCGCTACCGGGCTCAGACTGCGGCTGGCGGTGATGGCAGGTGGTGCACCCGTTCCACATCTGCGCCATTTTGGCGTGAGCCGCGTGAGCGAAGGGCACGGGTTCGTACTCGTTTTCGAGTTGATTGAGCAGAACCTGGTCCGGCCCATACGGCAAGGCCTGATCCACCGCGCCGGCCGGCCGGCACACAGAGCCGAACGACACCAGCAGCAACACGCAAAGGCCCCAATGCTTCATGGCGTCATCTCATGCCGCTCGTGCAACACCGGGAACCAGGCCACGATCAGGCGATAACAGAGCACCAACGCGGCAATCAATCCGATGGTGACCGCGAACTCGCTGATGGCCGGGACATAAGGCCTGGTTGCAAACGGCGGCGTGTAGGCGATCAGGAAGACGTTCACACGATTGAACAACACACCCCCCACCACCAGCAGGGCAGCGGCAAACAGCCAGCGCGGCGAACGCCGAACCTGCGGCAGAGCCAGCATCACCATCGGCGCCGCCACCCCCAGGCCCACTTCCGCCAGCCAGCAAACGCTTTGCGTAGTGAACGGCAACAAGTGAACGTAAGCACCGCGCCAGGCCACATCACCAAGTTTCAACGCCAGGTAGATCCCCAGCACCCAGGGCACAAACCGGGCCAGCGGCGAAAGCAGGTGCATCTCCGGCTTCTTGCCCAGCGACCAGCTCGCCCACAGAGATTCAAAGATGATCATGGGGAAGCCCACCGCGATCGCTGACAGCAGGAACAGCAGCGGTGAGATCGGCGTCCACCACAGCGGATGCACCTTGGACGGCGCAATCACCATCAGATTGCCCAGCGAACTCTGGTGCAGACACGACAGCACACAGCCGGCAATCACCAGCAGGAACATCACCCGCTCCAGCTTGCCGTGCACCAGGCCCGCCAGACGGGAAAGCCGCGGATGGCTGTCGTCATGGATAAACCGCTCGGCAAAAATCGGCGCGAACTCCAGGTACAACACCGTCAGGTAGCACATCACACACATGCCCACTTCAAAGAGCACGGAGTTGCCCTGCCACATGATCAGCGGATGCCAGACGTTGTAGTAGCGGCCGAGATCAGCCTGCAATCCGAGACAGACGAAGGTATATCCCAGCATGGCCGTCAGCAGGGCCGGCCGCGCCAGCGCGTGGTAATGATGACGACGCAGGATGTGAATCAGAAACGCGGAAGTGAATCCGCCTGCCGCCAGCGCCACACCGCCCGCCACGTCCACCGCGATCCACAAACCCCACGGATATTGCTGATCCAGGTTGGTGGCCGCATCCAGCCCAAAGAGGAAACGGTAAGCGCCGAACACCAACCCGATGCCCATCAATGCCAACAGAAGCAAAACCCCAGGCGTGAAGAACGTCCCGGCCTCGGATGCTGGAGATTCCCCCGGTTCATGTCGTGCTGGTTGACGAACCGCAGCCGGGGGCGCTTCAACTGGCGCGCTGTGCCCTGCTGGAACCGCGATGGCTTGAGCTTGTGAACCGGCAGCACCCGGCGCAAGTGCCAACTGCTGCGCCCCCTCTTCGCGGCGGCGTGTGATCCACATGATCGCACCCAGCACGCCGTACAGGGCGACGGGCGGGATCCCTTTCTTGAACACGCCATGCTGGATCGCTTCGGTCAACTCGGGCGGAGCAGCCACATCCAGCCTGGGGAAGCCCACATCTTCAAAGGATGCCGGCGAGAGGTAAATCCACGATGTCCCGCCGACTTCAAATTCACCATAAACGTGATCGACATACTGTTGCGGCTTCTCCGCGATCCGGCGGTGCGCCACCTCCAGCAACTTCTTGCGCTTGCCGAACAGCAGGGCCTGTGTCGGACAGCCTTCGACGCATGCGGGCAACTTGTTTTCACGGGTGCGATCGAAACAGAACTGGCACTTGCGCACCTGCGGCGTCAAGGCGTTGTCGTATTCGTAAGTCGGAATCTGAAACGGGCAGGCGACCATGCAGTAGCGGCAGCCGATACATTTATCCGCATCGTACGTAACCGCGCCGTTGTCCTGTTTTCGCAACGCTCCCACAATGCAGGCGGATACGCATGCGGGATGATTGCAGTGCAGGCAATTGACTTTGGCGTAAACCGGCTGGTCACCCCATTCAGCTTCGCGCCGCGCTGCAGGAACATCCCAGGCATTGACCACGGTTAAATCGTGCGGCTGCGGCCGCCGCTTGTCTGCAAAAACCTCGTGGTTTTCATAGTCAGAGAGATTGCCCTCACGGCCGCCGTCGGCTTTCCGGCATTCGTATTCGCAGTGGCGACAGCCCACACACAATGTCAGGTCCACCAGGACGCCGTTGCATTCGTCGTAGTCGTTTGATGATGCGGAAGACCCCGCAGCGACCGACGGGCCGCCTACTGACCCCGCGACAGCGGACAAACCGCCCAATGTTTTTAGAAATTCCCGACGATTGGCATCCATGGCCAGCCCTCTTGTTCGGGGTGCGCGCAACAATCAAGAACATCATGAGTCTTGCCCGCAGTCATAGAGTAACACTTAATGCGTGTTCTTTCGAGGGTGTGCGAGCTATAGATATTGATAATTGTTGCGGTAATGCAGCAACGTGTACGCAACTGATTCTCAATATCGATTCTGCCGCTGCGAGCGTCTCGTTCGAACGCCGGAAACCGGTTGCTTGAGTGCATATCTGGCTTGGCTGCGGGGCACGCAGCGCAGGCCTGTGACGCGCCGCATCGCAGCATGAAAAGAACAATGACGCGAATCCGACGCAGGTGAAGCAACTGCTTCCATCTCACCGACCAGCCATCACGCGCACCTTGCCGGGTCGCATCTGTTGCATCCTTTGACAGGGGCATGTCGATCATGTCATGGCGCACGGGTTGCGCGTCGATCGTCGATCCAATTGATGCCGAGCTGCGCTGTTTTCAGACCTGCGGGCCACATTTCGGGCTCCGGTTGGCCGCAAGAACCTGCCATGCCCCCGGCTGACCGATTCAGTATCATGTCTGCCCGATGCGTAAAACAAAGCCTGCCATGGTGTGGGCGGTGGTGCTGGCCCTGGCGATCCTGCTGGGGTGGCAGTTGTGGCACAAGCTGGCGGTCAAATCCGAGGGGCCGCGCCAGCAGCAGCCGGTGCCCGTGGCGGTGGCGGCCGTCGAGCACGGCCCGATCGAGCTTCGCCGCACCTTCAGCGGCACGCTGGAAGCCCGCGCGGCCTTCGACGTCGCAGCCAAGATCAGCGGACGCGTGGAGTCCATCAGCGCTGACATCGGCGACCCCGTCGAGCGCGGGCAGGTGGTGGCGGAACTGGACAGCGATGAGTACCAGCAGGCGGTCGCCCTGGCTGAAGCGGAGTTGGCGGTGGCCCAGGCCACGCTGGCTGAGGCCCAATCGCAACTGGAGATCGCCCAGCGCGAGTACGACCGCGTGCGCACGCTCAGCGAGCGCGGCGTGGCCTCCGAGTCGCGCCTGGACACCGTGCTGGCTGAGCAAGCCAAAGCCGATGCCGCCAAACAGGTCGCCGCCGCACAGGTCCGCCGCGCCGAAGCCAACCTCGCCACCGCCAGGATCCGTCTCGGCTACACGCGCGTCACGGTGACCTGGTCTGAAAGTGACGGCGAGCGCGTGGTGGCGGAACGTTTCGTCGATGCCGGCGACTCAGTGTCCGCCAATCAGCCGTTGTTGTCCATCGTCGAGATCGATCCGCTCATCGGTGTGATCTACGTCACCGAGTCGGACTACGGCCAACTGGCCACGGGACTGACAGCGACATTGACCACGGATGCCTATCCCGGGCGGATGTTCACGGCCCAGGTGAATCGCATCTCGCCGGTGTTTCGTGCTGAGTCGCGTCAGGCACGGGTGGAACTGCTGGTGAACAACGAGCAACGGGCCTTGAAGCCGGGCATGTTCATCCGGGCCACCGTGGTGCTCAGCCGCGCGGAGGATGCGGTGATCGTGCCCCTGAGCGCCCTGACCCGGCGACAGAACTCGGATGGTGTATTTCTGGTCAACGCTGAGGGTGGGAAAGTCGTCTGGCAACCGGTGCAGATCGGCATCCGTGACGCTGACCGCGTGCAGGTGATCGCGGAAAACCTGCAGGATTACCGCGGCCACGTGGTCACGCTCGGCCAGCAGTTGATTGACGACGGGTCCACGGTCGTGATTCCCAAAGAAGATGATGCGGATCAAGCCCCGGGCGCCAACGCTGTGCATCCGGGCGGCGCCGGCGTGCTGCTGGCGCGAGTTCTGACCCCTCGCCCCACCGCGCTTGATGTCACTCGGCGGAGCATGCCATGAGTCTGCCCGGCTTCAGTGCGCGCCGGCCGGTGTTGACCACGATGGTGACGCTGATCGTGGTGACCATCGGTGCGGTGTCATTGAGTCGGCTGCGCACCGATCTGCTGCCGGAAGTCAAGCTGGCCACGCTGAGCATCCGCACCAACTACGAAGGCGCCAGCCCCGAAGTGATGGAGCGCATGGTCACGCAGATCATCGAGGAGATCGTGGCCACCGTGCCGGGCGTGGAGGAGTTGACCAGCCAGTCCAGTGAAGGCCGCAGCGACGTGCGCGTGCGCTTCGGATGGGGCACGGACATCGACACCGCCGCGATCGAGGTGCAATCGCGCCTTGAGCAGGAGATGAACGAGCTGCCCGAGGACATCGAGCGGCCGCAGGTGCGCAAGTTCGACGTCAACAGTTTCCCCGTCGTTCTGCTGGGTATTTCCAGCGAACTGGACCCGGTGGAGCTGACCACGCTGGTGGAGGACCAGATTCGTTACCGTTTTTCGCGCGTGCCCGGCGTGGCCCAGGTGGATCTATGGGGCGGGTACAACCGTGAAGTGCGCGTGGAGCTCGACCCGCAGAAATTGCGGGCATTGGATCTGCCGCTGAACCAGGTGCTCAGCGCCCTGCGTAACGCGAACCTGGATCTGCCGGCCGGTCGCATCGAGAGTGGGCGCTACGAGGTGACGCTGCGGGCCCCGGCCCAATACAAAGACACCGACGAGCTGCGCCACACCGTGGTGGCTGTCCGCCGGGGCGCGCCGGTCACGATCAGCCAGATCGCCGAGGTCACCGACACCTACGAGAAGATCACGCGCCACGTGCGGGTCAACGGCAAGCTCGGCATCCGCGTCGCCATCCGCAAACAGGCCGACGCCAACACCGTGGAAGTCGCCCGGGCCGTGCTGGCGGAGATCGATGAGGCCAACGCCGCCTTCCCGCAGATTCACATCGTGCCGGTCATCAACCAGGGCAACTTCATCGAGCGTTCGATCCAGAACGTAGCCAACTCCGTGCTCTACGGCGGCGCTTTGGCGGTGCTGGTGCTGCTGTTTTTCCTGCGCAACCTGCGCAGCACGCTGGTGATCGCGCTGGCCATTCCCATCTGCATCATCGCCACGTTCGCGCTGGTGTACCTGGGCGGGTTGACGTTGAACCTGATGACCCTGGGCGGGCTGGCCCTGGGCGTGGGCATGATGGTGGACAACTCGATCGTGGTGCTGGAGAACATTTTCCGCCGCCGCGACGAAGTTCATGAAAGCAAACAGGCCGCAGCCATCCACGGCGCGGATGAGGTGGCCGGGGCCATCATCGCCAGCACGATCACCACGCTGGTGATCTTCCTGCCATTGGTATTCGTCGAGGGCGTCACGGGACTGCTTTTCAAAGACCTGGCTTACGTCATCATGTTCGCCCTTTTCTGCTCGCTGGTGGTGGCGCTGAGTCTGCTGCCCATGCTGGCATCAAAACTGGTCGAATCGCCGCAGGAACTGCACGAGAAACATCTGTCGCAGGCCAACTGGATCGGAAAAGTTTCAGACGCGGCGGAAGCGGGTTTTCAGCATCTTGAATCCAACTACCGCGGCCTGTTGGACTGGGTGATGCGCCATCGCTGGCTCACCATCAGCGCTTCGGTCATCGCCCTGGGCGCGAGCCTGCTGCTGTACCCGCTGATCGGCAGCGAGTTCATGCCGCCCAGCGATGAGGGCGAAGTGCGCATCGAGGGCGAGATGGAAGTCGGCACCCGCCTGGACCTGGTCAATGACCAGATGAAAGTCGTTGAGGAGATCGTCAAACAGAACGTGCCGGAGATGACCGCCTCGGTGGTCAGCGTGCGGGCCGGTGACGCAGAGTTGAACGTGTCGCTGGGCCCGGCCAGGCAGCGGGCCCGCTCCAACGCCCAGGTGGCTGAGGATCTTCGCCGCCAGCTCAACGGCAAAATTCCCGGCATGATCGTGCGCACCCGCGCTCCGCAGGGTCAGTTCCTGCTCGAACGCCTGCTGGGCACGGAAGAAACACTCAACGTCGAAGTGCGCGGCTACGAGCTGGACGTGCTCGACGCCCTGGCCGAGCGCGTGATCCACCGCATCGACGACATCCCCGGCATCACCGATGTTGATCTCAGCCGCGACACCGGCATCCCCGAGGAACGCATCACCATCGACCGCCAGAAAGCCGCCGACCTGGGCCTGAACGTGCGCGACGTGGCGGCCGCCTTGCAGACCGCGATCGCCGGTTCGCAGGCGGGCGAGTTCCACACCGGCAGCCAGTCCTATCGCATTCTCGTGCAACTCAAGGATGCCGAGCGTTTATCGCTGGACGAAGTGCTGGACCTGACGCTCAGCACACCGACGGGCGAGCAGGTGGCGATGCGCAATCTGGTGACCACCCGCTCGGGCTTCGGGCCCATGGTGATCGACCGCAAAGACCAGCAGCGCATCGTGACGGTCAAAGCCAACGTGTCCGGGCGCGACATGGGCTCGGTGGCCAGGGATGTGACCGCGCGGCTGAGCCAGATCGCTCGCCCCGTGGGTTACGACATGAACGTAGCGGGCAACTTCGAAGAGCAGCAGAAGGCCACGCACGAGTTGACGCTGTCGATCGTGATGTCGCTGGCCCTGGTGTACATGGTGCTGGCCTGCCAGTATGAATCGCTGCGCGATCCGCTGGTGGTGATGTGCTCCGTGCCGCTGGCGGCCATCGGCGTGCTGGTGACGCTGTTCCTGACCGACACCACGCTCAACGTGCAGTCCTACATCGGCTGCATCATGCTCGGCGGCATCGTGGTCAACAACGCGATCCTGCTGGTCGATCAGGCCGGCCAACTGCGCCGTCACGAACAGTACACCACGCACGACGCCGTCACCGAAGCCGGCCGACGCCGCCTGCGCCCCATCCTGATGACCACGCTGACCACCATCCTCGGCCTGTCGCCCCTGGCATTGGGCATCGGGGAAGGCGCGGACGCCCAGGCTCCGCTGGCCCGCGCGGTGATCGGCGGACTGCTGGCGTCCACACTCATCACCCTCGTGCTGATCCCGGCCGTGTATTCGCTGGCCCACCCGCAGCACCGTGAGACAACCGCATGAGTACGCTGCGCCCCCTGCTGCTGTTGATGCTGATAACGCTGACGATCAGCGGTTGCGCCCAGCCGAAGCCCTATGGGTTTGACAACGTGGACTGGGACCGCGCCATGCAGCGCACGGATGATCGCCCGGTGGAGCAGACCTATCAGCCGCAGGCGCCGGACCTGGCGCTGCCGGAGTTGACTGCGGGGCAGGATGTGCCGCTCTCGGTGGAGCAGGCCACCCTGCTGGCGATCCGCAACAATCGTGACCTGAACGTGCAGCAGCTCAACCCCGTCATCACCGGCGCTTACGAACAGATCGAGCGCGGCCGATTCGACCCCGAACTGTTCGCCGATGCCGGCCTGCGCGAAAGTAAAGCCAGCGAAGTGACCAACGTCACCGGCGAAAGGTTCTCCGTCCAGAGCAAAGGCGATTCGCAGGAACTCGGCATCCGCCAGCGCTTTTCCACCGGCACCGAGGTGGAACTGAGCGCTACGGACGATCACTCCACCTCCAACCGTCGGCCGGAGCAGTACGAGGCGAGGCTGGGACTGACGGTGACTCAATCGCTGTTGCGCGGGTTCGGACCGGCGGTGAATCTCGTGGATGTGCGGCAGGCGGAACTGGATACGCTGGCATCGGTCTATGAATTGCGCGGGTTCACCGAGTCGCTGCTGGCCGACACCGAGATCGCATACTGGCGTTATGCCTTGGCGGCCCAGCGCATCGTGATTTTTGAAAAGTCACTCGACGTCGCCAAACGGCAACTCGATGAGATCGAGCAGTCGATCGAGGTGGGATTGCTTGCCAGCACCGAGGCGGCCGCGGCCCGGGCAGAGGTCGCATTGCGCGAACAGGCCCTGATCGACGCCCAGAGCGAGCGCGAAGCCCAACGCATCCGACTGCTGCGCCTGATCAACCCCAGTGTGCAGAACACCCTCGACATGGCGGTGACACCAACCAGTGATCCGCACGTGCCGCAGGATCTGCTTGAGCCAGTGACGGACCTTGATGATCGTCTGCTGCTGGCTGAGCACAAGCGTCCCGATCTGGCTGAAGCGCAGTTGCGCCTGGATCAGGACCGCCTGGAAACCGTGCAGACGCGCAATGGATTGCTGCCCCGGCTGGACCTGTTCATCACGCTGGGCAAGACCGGCTACAGCGATTCGTTCTCCGACGCCTGGCGTCAGATCGACGGCGAAACCTACGACTGGACCGCCGGCGTGAGTTTCAGCCATTTCCTGGGCAATCGCGCCGCCGAGGGCGCGGACCTGGCCGCCCGCGCCACCCGCCAGCAGTCCGCCGCGGCCGTGGTCAACCTGCGGCAACTGGTCCGCATGGACGTGCGCCTGGCGGTCAATGAAGTAGAGCGAGCCCGCCGGCAGATTACCGCCACGGCTGCGACACGCGCCCTGCGCGAGGAAACCGTGCGGGCGGAGCAAGAGCGATTGCGCGTCGGCACCAGCACCGCCCTGCTCGTGGCCCAGACGCAGCGGGATCTGCTGGAGAGCCAGATCGCGGAGGTCGGCGCGGTGGTGGACTACCGCATCGCGCTGGTCAATCTCTACCTGGCGGAGGGCAGCCTGCTGGAGCGTCGCGGCGTGCGGGTGGATGCGCCGCGGTGAGCATCTGAAAAAGCCGGCCGCGAAGGCACGGATGACACGAAGAAAGAAGACAAAAACCACGGATGAACGCGGATACAACAAGAACCACCTCAGCCGACGGGTTGATTGCGTGAGAAGCGAGGCGCGTTCTACGGCTTCTGGTGTTTGAGTCACCGCATCGGCGCAGCGCTCACCTTCGTACTCACCGCCCTGGTGGTCAGCTCCATCGTGTCGATCGCGCCGCGGTGCGGCATCGTGGATTCGATCGGCTGCGGCGGGGTGTCGGGCCAGTTCTTCAACAGCCGCCGCAACCTGCCGGCCTTTCTGTTCGGCGTGATGAACTGCACGAGCATCGGCCCGCTGCTGTTTGGGCCGCCGGGCCTGGTGTGGTTGGACATGGCGGCCATGGGGATCTACGGCATCGCCACCGGGGCGCTGCTGGTCTGGAAGTCGGCCCCGGCCCGCAAGCCCAAACCGCAGGACGCGAACGAAGCGTGAGCGATCATTTTATGTCACGATTTGACTGCTGGTTAGGTTAATTTCGCAAAACTATTTCCCTGTCGGTGGGGCCTCACCCTATAATGGTGGCCTCACAAACGGATGACCTTCACGGATCGGGAGTTGTCGGCAGACGCGATGATGTGGGGGTTGGGCTTGGACGTGGCGATCAGGAGGATTCAAGCGTACCAGTCTTCGCTACCGTGATTAATGGAACCAATCGTGCCGTCCGGGCGGTGCGGCTGAACAGATGCCTATCCAGCTTGAGATCGATCCCCGATTCACCCTTGGCTCGGGCCGGGCGGTATTCACCGGCAACGAGTTGCTGGTCAAGGGCGCCCTGGAGACCGAGGGCGGCGTCCATCTGTTGACCGGCTATCCCGGCTCACCCATTGCCGGTTACTTCGACACCGCCAAAACCATCGGCCCCCTGTTCTCGCAGCACGGCATCATCGCCCGCATTGCGGTCAACGAAGCGATCAGCGTCGCCATGGTCAACGGCGCCCAGATGGCCGGCTGCCGCGCCATCACCGCCTTCAAATCCGTCGGCATGCACGTGGCATCCGATGCCCTGGCCCTGGGCGTGCTGGCCGGCACGCAGGGCGATAGCGGCGGGCTGATCGTGGTCGGCGACGATCCCTGGTCCGACTCCACGCAGGTCCCGGCCGACTCGCGCTACCTGGCTGAGCACGTGCGCTTGCCGCTGATCGAGCCGAGCTGTCCGCAGGAGGTCAAGGACTGGATCGACGCCAGCTTCAAGATCGGCCGCGCCGGCGGGATCTACGTCGGCTACCTGATGACCGTCAATATGGCCGACGGCGGCGGCACGGTTGAGTGCCGTCCCAACCACTATCCCAAGATCAACCATCATCAGAAGAAAGCGCTCAGCTACGTCAAGGACATCGAGCCGGTGCTGGATCAAACGGTCCTGCTGCCGCCGCGCACCTGGCAGCGCGAGCTGCAGATCGACGCGCAGCACGCCAGGGTGATCGAGGCGGCCCGCAAGCTGGGCGTCAACCAGGTTCTGCATCGGCCGCAGAAGGGTGAGCGGCTGCCCATGGCCTTCATCGCGGCCGGCAGCGCTTACAGCTACCTGGCCCAGGCCCTGGCCGACCTGAAGATGACCGGGCGCTTCCCCATCCTCAAGCTGGGCATGGTCTATCCGGTTGACGGGCAACTGGTGCGCGAGCTGGCCAACCAGTGCGATCAACTGTTCGTCATCGAGGAACGCCGCGGCTTCGTCGAACAGCAGGTGCGCTCCATCCTCGACGTGCAGCGCCAGGCCGGCGAACTGGATGTCAAGGTGTACGGCAAGCACTTCCCCGGCGACCTGCCCGGCATCCCCGAAACACGCGGGCTCAACCCGTCCATCCTCATGCAGCGCCTCATTCCCCTTTTCCGGGGGCATCCCACGCTGCCCATCGAGTTGACCGACGGCAATCTGACCCAGGAACTGGAACGCATCAGCGCCACCGCCCAGTTCGAGGTGGACATCCCCAGCCGCACGCCCACCTTCTGCCCCGGCTGCCCGCACCGCGATTCCTCGAGTGTGTTGCTGGAACTGCGCCAGGCATTGCTGGACCCCGACTACATGTCGCGCGTCCACAATCGCAGTCCGGTCGATCTGGTCTGCCACGGCGACACCGGCTGCTACACCATGCTGATGTTCGAGCCCACCAAGCCGCTGATGCACAACTACTCCGGCATGGGCCTCGGCGGCGGCACCGGCGCGGGCGTGGATCCGTTCATCGAGAACAAGCAACTGGTCTTCATGGGCGACAGCACCTTCCACCACAGCGGGCAGATCGCCATCGGCCAGTCCATCTACACCGGCCAGGACATCACCTACATCATCCTGGAAAACGGCACCACGGCCATGACCGGCCACCAGCCGCACCCCGGCGTCGACCGCGATATGGCCGGCGATGCGATGAATGCACTCGACATCGAACGCATCGTCACCGGCCTCGTCCCCCGCAAGTTGAAAAAGGACATTCAAATTGTCCGCATCAACCCCGCTGACCGCGATCGCTATCGCAAGTTGCTGGAGCAGACCATCCTCGCTGACGGCGTCAAGATCGTCATCGCCGACAAAGAGTGCGGCATCACCTACAACCGTCGCATCCGCCGCGAAGAGATTCGACAGATTAAGGAAAAAGGTTTCCTGCCCCGCAAGACGCACATGAACGTGGCCACCGAGGTCTGCGAACTGTGCCTCGAGTGCACCAACCAGACCGGCTGCCCAGGACTCAAGCTGGTTGACACCGACTACGGCTCCAAGATCCAGACCGATTTCTCCTGGTGCGTCAACGACGGCGCCTGCCATCGCATTCACGCCTGCCCGTCCTTCGAGGAAGTCACCATTCTGCGCAAGCAGGCTCCGCGCATGGGCGATGAGCATGTGAATCTCGAAGACATCCCCGACCCGCCGCGGCCGATCCACGCTGACCAGGACACCTGGCGCTGCTACCTGGCGGGCGTCGGCGGCATGGGCATCGGCACCGCCGGCGGCATCCTCGTGCTGGCCGGCAGCCTGATGGGCTACGAGGTGCAGTTCCTGGACAAGAAGGGCCTGGCCATCCGCAACGGCGGCGTCTTCAGCCAGTTGATCTTCACCAAACCTTCGCCCCCGGAAGGTGAAAACGGCAACGGCAACGGCAACGGAAAAGCATCGCAAACCTCAAGCCTCAAGCCTCAAGCCTCCTCCGCCACTCCCCTGATTCCCTACGGCAAGGCCGACCTTCTTCTCGGCATCGACCTGCTGGAAGCCGCCCGGGCCATCGATCCCAAGCTGCCCTACCGCGTCGCTTCGCCGCAGCACACCGCCGCGGTGATCAACACCGCCAAGACCCCCACCGTGCTCAACCTGATGGGCCGTGATGACTTCGACCCCCGCAAGGTCGAGAACACGCTCAAGCGCTACGTCAAGCCCGATCAGTTCGTCGGGTTCAACGTGGGTGATCTGTGCGAGCGCGTGCTCGACAGCAAGCTCTACGCCAACATCATGATGCTGGGCATCGCCTTCCAGCGCGGGTTCATTCCGCTCAAGCGCCAGGTCATGGAGCAGGCCATCGCCACCATCACCAGCCGCGAGAAGGATCGCAACCTGCGGGCCTTCAACATCGGGCGCAAGATCGCGGTCCGGCCGGACCTGTTCGTGGTCGAAGCTCAGCACGAGTATGAAAACTCGCTGCAGACGCTTCGCCGCAAGTGCAACACGCTCGAGGCCTGGTTTGCCAGCGAGTGGGTCGGCAAGCTGATCGATCGCGGCAAAGGCCCGCGCATGGCCAGGCAGTTCCGCGTGCTGATGCGGCAGACCCTGCGCGCCACCCGCGGCCAGCGCGTGCCCGACGACCTGATGCGCGATGTGGTCATCCGTGCCTACGACTGCGTCATCTGGGGCGGCACCAATCGCGGCATGGACTATGCCCGCGCCTACTGCCGCCGCGTGGTCGATACCTTCCGCAAGGACTCGCCCGAACAGGAGTGGAAGCTGACCCGGGCGGTGGTGTGGAATCTCGCAAAGGTCATGCTGATCAAGGACGAAGTGTACGTCGCCGCCATGCTGACCAGCCCGGAGAAGTATCGCCGCGACCGCCGCCGCTTCAACGTCAATCCCGACCGCGGCGACCGCATCATCTACAAGCACCACAATCGCCCCGAGTTCGAGTTGTTCGGCCACCGCTTCCGCTTCGAGTGGAAGAGCGCCGACTGGCAGTTGCGCATCATGTCCGGCTGCGGATTCCTGCGCAAGATCCTGCGCGGCTGGCACGCCCGCGAACGCGCCTTCCGCGACTGGTACTACACGCTGGTCGATCGCCTGGAATGGAACGGCGAGCGCGATTACCAGCGCTGGCTGGCCGTGCTGACCTGTCCGCAGTCGGTCACCGGCTACCGCGAAGTGCGCTATCCCAAGATGGAGGCGGCCAAGCGCCTGGCTGAGCAGTTGCTGGCCATGACACCGGACGAGTTCGAACCGGAGCGCAGCACCGCCAAGCTGCAATACGTCAGCGAAGGGCGCATGAGTCTGCCGGTGATGGTGTAATGCGGATTGCACACGCTCGCAGCCGGACCTCCCGCACGAACATTCGCAAATCGAACATCGCAATTCGAAAATCGAAAATCGCCGCGCCGCGGCATGACGGATCCGATCGGCCCAAACCCGCCACGCGCGCAGCAAGGC